>NZ_AP025146.1 GCF_019977755.1 Vibrio penaeicida
ATGGTAGATTTAGATTTAATTGAACAAAACGCTGAAGCGAGAAAAACCAGGCAAGCAGGTCTTCAAGAGGATTTTAATTTCCAACAGAAGATGAGCGAAGCATATCCTCAAGTAGAATTTCGTGAGTTCACTCGAAAAGACTTCTACGAAGCCGTTGGTAAAGCAAATACAGCAAGCCTAACTTCGAGCATTCCTCAAATTAAGCAAACTATGGTCGAAATGTACGGCGAAGAAGCTGCTGAAGATGCGACTGGCTACCAATATGACAAAAACGGCGCTTATCACTATACCCTTGAGCAAATCTATAAGGTTATCGAGACATGCCGCCGCATAGAAAAAGACGCAAAGCGTAAAAGCAAAGGCAAGATCGTCAAGAAATTCCGCCGCCATCGCGCGCACATTTTATCTGTCATCAACCAGAAAGGTGGCTCTGCTAAAACATCGACATCGGTCCACATCGCCGTTGCTGCTGCGATAAAGGATTTTGCTGAGTGTCGTGTATTGCTGGTGGACTTTGACCCTCAATCGGGTGTCCACAAGTACCTTGATGGTCGATACATCAATGATCAGTCTGATAAAACGTTGTTCCGCTACCTTATGGGCGGCTATGACGAGTTCTTCGACCCAGATGATATTGAGTCGCGTAAAGCATTTGTTTTAAACGAAATTGTGCGTGATTCACTTATTCCTAACCTCAAGTACACCCTTTCACTTTCGTCAGATAACGAGTTTGAAGGTTTCTTAACTGATCTAGAGAAACAAGATGAAGGGAAATACAGTGGTAAGAGTGTAGTGAAACTGGTCAAAGAGTTGTTCTTTGATCTTATGTCCGAGGAATTCGACCTGATTGTTTGCGATGGTGCGCCTCACAACAACACCTTCATTAAATCGCTCGTCTATGCTTCTGAACATATTGTGATTCCAGCCCCAACAAAAGCGATGGATGCTGACTCTACAATTCAGTTCGGGCGTGAAGTATTTAAGCACTTTAAGGAATTTAAAGAGCTACATGGACACCCGGGCCTACCTTACCTCGATGTGTTACCGCAAATGTACAAGACAAGTGACGCCTCGAATAATGTATTGCACGACTACAACAGTGTATTCGGAATCCATGTGTTCCCTCATCAAATGCACCGCCGCGAGTGCTACGAAAAGATCAGCGAGCAAAGCCAGACGTTATACAGCTATCTACCAAAAGATTGCGACGATGCCATGACCAAAGCATTAGACGATTGGAACTCATTTAATCAGCATCTATACAAAATCTACAGTAAAGAGGCAGTGGTGTAATTATGTCTTCGACAATGCAAGTAAATGCGGCTCACTACCGCCAGTACCTTCAAGCTGCAACACAAGAAGAAATCGAAAAGATTATTGGTTTTTTGCCTTCTCAGAAGTTACAAAAAGACCTCAAGCGTAGCTTTATTGGTCTAAATCAGGGCAACCGAGTTAAGCAAACAGACGCGACTAAGATTGAAAGTCAGCTCAAAAACTTTGAGGCCAACGAAGAGTTCTCATCATTACGTAAAGAGCTAGTTCAGCGCCGTTCTGAGCAGGTTTCCGGTGAACGAAAAGAAGTTCAAGAGGCAATTAAGCAAGGTGCGACTTCCGTAACCTATTCCCTAGCAAACCTTAATGGTGAGTCGGACGAATTTATCTTCAACCTTGAGGATATCCCAAGAGATGAAGCCTTAAACATCATTAAGATTTCACCTTTAAACGCCCGTACTGATGAAATATTGCCAGCTCATGTTGTCACCGACATTATGGAAACGCTGCCCAATGGACAAAAAGAGGCTGCTTTTGGCTATCGCGTAGGCGATACAATTTACCTATTTGATGGCTTACGCCGCTTCTCTGCTTATAACTATATAGAAACTGACCGTCCGTTCCGTATCTACGTGACAGACAAAGAGTTTAGTATTTTCCACTATCAATCGTATGACTTGATGGATCTGGCCAAGCTTGGTCGTACCCCTTTGCAAAGCCTCAAGCATTGGTTAAAACTCGCAGAAGAAGCCGGCCTTAGACTAGGAAAGAAATTCACAAAAGATGAACAAACACCCAAGGAAGAGGTAGAAGCATTCTTTAAGTCTGTAGGGGTTTCGTATAACACCTATAGGGTGTATTCCAAATTCGAATCACTCCACCCTGCTCTTGTTGGACGAGCACCAGATGAGCATAGATTAAGTAAGACTGATCTAACGGCTCTTGTACGTCAGCAAAGTGAGATTGAAAAATTAGGCAAAAAGATTGAAGAGGTCGTTGCGAATTTCTCATGTGACGAAAATACAAACAACAAAGACTTTGTAAATGGTTTTAAGGCGTACGTTACGGAAAACGTTTTAAACGCAGAGGCAGAGCCCCTCACTACTTCACGTATTCTGTTTAATCAGAGCAGTAAGACAGTCAAACTCACTGAGAAAGCCCATAGCAAGCATAGTGATTTAACTCTTACCGCTAAACGGTTAAGCAAAAAGAACAAAGCCGATCTTGAAGCTCTTATTCTAAAGTTTGTAAGCGAGCTATAAACAAAAACAGCTCTAGCGAATTGCTAGAGCTGTTTTCTATGCTGATTACTCATTACTGCTCTTTACCAGTAACGGTTCGCAGTACCTCAGAGAAATCATAATGCAATTGATATTGTCAATTGTGTTTGGGTCAACGTTATAACGAAGTTTTTCCAATTATCTTGCTTTAGGACATCAAGTAAAATCGACACGTCTAGGTACTCGCCAATGTCGTCCCCCCCTGCTAAGTCTCTAGCGTTCTCATACCAATCCCCATATACAGCTTCATCTTGATCGGGGTCGCACCCCTCCGCAAATTGAACACAATTTTTAAATGTGTTGTCTTTGTTACTTCCGACCGTAGCTGCGATATAAATTCCATTATCTTTCGCTAGGAAAAATGTCTCTAGGTTGTTGTCATTGCAAAAGTTGGATAATTCTTGAACCTGCGTTCTTGTGAAGATTAATTTGGACATATCTTTTCCCTATATTTCTGTTACTCGCACAATCGAGTAGGAATGTCGGTTGAATGGTGAGGGTTAGCCTTTATTCAATGCCCTACCCTATTGAGTAAGGCATTTGACCGATTAAAGCTTGTACTGCAAAAAACAAGATTTGGTGTTGTATTCTGAGTCCTTTGGAGCGACAAATGCCCAACTTTCCTTGTTAACGCCAACCACTAGGGTTTCACCGTCTAGTTGAGTAGTAACGTCACGAATCATCTTGAGCTGTAGATTAAACTGACTGGTTTCACCAGTGATTAGGTCAGCATCTAGGACTTCTTTTGAGCCTGACTTTGGATCTTGTAACGTCAGCTCGTTGGCTTTGAACTCCATAACTAATCCAACTTTGTCTTGCTCTTTCACACCTGCTGCAAATCTACGAATTGCGCTTCGAAACTCAGTGCTGTTTACTTCACAAGCAATCACTTGTTCTGATTGGGTTTTGGTTTGTAAGTCGGGGTACATTTGGCAACATACAGAGGAAGTTAGAATCCCAACTTGAGGTACTATCAAACGAACTTGGGAACTGTTGAACATTAATTCAACTTCCAGATCGGAGTAGGCTGAGAAGTTACTGAGCAAGTCAATTACTCGCTTTGGCATCAGTAAATCAGGGGTATCTGACGTTACAATGTCACATGGGAATTTCGCCTCACAACATTTCAGACCGTCAGCCGAGAAAATAGAAACGAAGTCCTTTTCTATCTTCATTAGCGTTGATCCCAAAAACATCCGGTCACTAGGGAGTTTATTTAGGTTCTGAGTCGCTGCCCACGCCACAGAAGTCAATGCATCTTTCAAAATGGACAGCTTGACCTTAATGTGGCTATGCCCCTCTCTGAATGCTTGTGTTACTGGAAAGCCCTCAATGGGCATAACTTCAATTGTATGGCGAGATCGACCTGACTTAAAAATCAGTTTGGTTTGTTCTTCGTTCAAAGAAATGTTGATGTTTTTTTCAGCATCGTAGGTTTTCACCAAATCAAAGATTCGCTTTGCATCTACGACAAAGGGCTGAAAATCTTCGATGGACTCGGCAACACAAAAAAGGTTGGCTTCTAGCCCGTTGTGAACGGCACTGACTTTAATGGTATTGCCTTGCGCTTCAACCTTTAAGCACTCAGAGAAAGCCTTATCACTTTTTCCAGTACAGTTTGTTGGTGTGGCAAGAGCAGCAATAAGGTTAACTTTCTTGATAATGATCTTCATTGGTTTTCTCCATGACTCGTTTCATTATTAATTTAAGAGTGATTGGCAAGCCGACAAGGGCGCACTTCAATAGGCTGCTAGGCAGCCTTTGAGTACCCGAAATACGATGCCCAAATGTCTGGGTTTATTGGCATGACTGTGGTTTCAAAATTCTTACTGAAATCGAAGTAGACAGCGTGATAGTCGAGACTGCCTTTCGTGACAAACTGGTTCAGCATTTTGGCTGCGATATTGGCACACATGGCATTCACCAGTACGCCTTGCGAATTAAAGCTTTCGGCTGCGCTACACGAACGTTTTGGGTTATCAACCACATCACGAATTTCAGGGTTGAGGTCAACGACATTTGGGACTGCATCCCTAACTTGTGTTGAAAATACATGACCAAAAAACACGTTTCCTGTATCACGTTCATTACCAAGGTCGAGCCACAAAGCTTTACTCGTAGTTCGCAGTTTTTTTGCTTCGTCACTGATTTGTGCTCGAAGCTTGGCTGAATCAACACACGTAACAAGAATGTCGTAATCATCAGTCATCAACTTTGCAATTTCACTTGCTGTTAAATGACGTTCGATTGAGTCCCATTGGGTCTTTCTACCAAAAAGGTTAAAGCGGTTCACAACAAGACTAGCTTTGTTATAGCCAACGTCTGCTGCCCAAAAATTTTGACGTAGGGTATTCGTCTCACTCACTGTACTTCCATCGGCTACCAAAAGTTCGATACCGAAGTCATGCCCCATTTCTGTCAGATAGGTGTGAAGTCGATAAATTGAATTGGTAAATGCTGCCCCATTGCCCCCTGCTCCTACTTGCAAAATACGGATGGGACGTTTCTGGTATTCCAGTGGACATACTAAAGTGTTCGTATTCATTAAAGGTTCTCCAATACAAATTTGACTGTATAGTTAAGCGGTTTCAATTGGGCATGATCGAAGCTGTCATTGTGCTTTGAGTTGATCAGGTAACGGTTGAGTTCAAAGCTTGAAATGTCATTCAATGGTTTATTGATATGTGTTCCGTTAGACACAGAAGAAAAGGCAATATCAATCAGTTCATCAACGAGTTGATTGCTATCCATACTAGGGTGTTTATTTGTGCCGAAGCATAAGTCATTACCCATATATAGGTTTGGTATAGGCGATATGAATAGCTCAGTGGTTTCTGTTGGGCGTTCACTGCTCTTAATGGCATAGCAACGCAATTTTCCATCGCTATAAAACATCACATGAGCTGGCATTGGTACACTATGACTGTTGTTTTTCTTCGAGTTATCTAGAAATGTCATGGTGTAGTGCTTTGCTGGGGTATAAAACAATATCTCACTAGAACTTCGGTAAAGAATGCGACCATCAATGATCTTCCTTGATGATGAGCGTTCAGTACGGTTTAAATGGCTTGATAAGTGGTTAATCACGGAGGGTAGGCTGACATTCTTTGGACTGCCTAGTTCACCCTCTCTGACGGTGTGTTCGGTCATAAAGACTTGAGAGCCTTGATTGGTTTTAACGTCATGCAGAAGCAACGCAGAGACTGTTTCCACTTTCTCGAAAATGGTCAAATCTATATGAGCGTCATGTAAAGAGGTATGTGGTTCTAAAAATTCCAAGTTGGTCATCTTCAAGCCCTCGTTGTGTTCGATATTGTTACTTTACTTCGAACCTACCAACCGACAATTAAGCAGGTGGCAACACCATTGGGTCTATCTGTATCGGTGTGCTTCTTAGCCTCGCATTAAAACGGAGCTTCTTAGTTTCATAATTTTTCACTGGAATTGCAGATAGTTCTGAACGTGAATCCTTACTCAATTTTGTGTTTATGGCTTTGTACTCGGTTTCAAATATCTCAGAGAGTTGAGCGTCTGTTGTAGGTGTGTTCATGCCTATTCCTCAGAAAGTTTGTTGAAAAATTGAATGAGATTTTCGAGTTGAGCGATGCGTTCAATAAACGCCTCTAAATAACCTTTGATGTTGCTTGAAGGGGAAGGAATTAGCCCAATGGCAACTGGCAAAGGGTCGTTGTTGTAGTCCTCCCAACGATCTTGAATCGTTTCATTTTCAATCTCTCTTTCGCTGAGAAGTACAGTGATTAATGTGGTAGGGCTTCGGGTGTAGTCAATTTCTAGTTGAGTGACATTGGCATCTTTCATTTTGTGGGTTGACGCTTCAATTCTGGTCAAAATTGAATCTAGTTCTTCCAGAGCTGATTCATCTAAGTTGTCCACATTATTCTGCCAACTTGAACGCAAGTCTTTGTCGAATAACCCTTTAAGAAACGGGCGGTATTCCTCTATAAATCCAATGAATTGATCATAAAATTCATCTTCAATATCATCTTGGTACTCAGACAAGACATCGATAAACTCATTAGAGGATATTGGATTTGATTGATTGGTTGCCTTTTTAATTAAGTCTTCATCTCTGAATACTTCGGTGATTGAATTAGTGATAAATCCGTACATTGAATCCAGAAGTCTTGCCATAGCAATCCCCCAAATCTGATGCCACTCTTTGGGTAATTGGCTTACTTGAAAATTGACGTAATTTGGAATAGTTGAATACATACGTAAATGAGGTACTAAGTCAGAGCACTCATCCGTGAGTTTCAATTGTTGCCCCAATCCTAACGACAACGAAAATTCGTCATCAAGAATCTTCTGAGGGCTGCTGTCAATTGCGAGTACACCATCTACTACCCCAAGGTGGTTTCGTAGCGCATTGTCACAGCTTTTAAGATAATTGAACTTGGTTGAGCCTTCTTGAATTGAATCTTCACTACAAGAATTTTTTACTACTTGGTGGGACTCGTTTAATACGCTTTTGGGAATGCTAACCTTGAACATAAGTACCCTCTCCTATTCGTTTCATCTAAATATTCCCACTTGATAGATGCCCGACAATTGTTGAAACCTTTTCGCTTATTCAAAGGAATGAATGAAATGGAGTAAGGACAATGATGAAACTGATAGAGACACTTGTATGTTCAAAACAAAGGGATTTTGTGTTGAAACTTGCTACTGAAGTTAACATGACCCTTGCAAGCAGCTATGGTGCGAAAGAGTGCTACACTCTGCCCGAAATTTCAGCGGCATTAACAGAGCATGGACTTCCTGTAAAAAGAAACGCACTAAACCGCATCAAAACCGACCCGATCATTGCTCACGTAATGTTTATGAATTGGAAACGATTTCTTGAGGTTTATTCAGAGAGTGGCTATCAACTAAACGATTACCTAAATCTGCGTTCCGCCTTAGCTAAGTCGTTGTTCAAAGGAACAGAGTTCAAGCAGAAATCAGATGCCGTATTAGTTAGCCCAACCGGATTAAGATTGGTCTATCAAACTAAATTATTTACTATTGAAGAAAATGGACAAGATAGAGATTTTTGAATGGTCTAGTGAGGGAGGTTCTTACAACCGCCACATCAAAGAAGACAACTTAGCATCATTCACAGAGAAGCTAGAGATAAATGGGTTTGAATTAAAGATTCAAGCCATTTCAGGTTGGCGGCTTTACCAACGCTCTAATCATAGGATCATTGTCTCAATGACCTCTAGCGACTCTTAGATTGCACTAAAGGGGAAGCACTTATGAAATCAATAACATTCCTATGAGTAACTCCCCTCCCCTGGTTAATGTTCTCAATTCTGTCAGCATTAGCAAAGACGTTATCTTTTACTCTTGAATAGAAAGATTCCAAATCTCTTAAAATCTCTTGGTCTAAGCTGAGTTGAAATGTGTCCGTCAGCTCTATGAGCTGTTCAAAGACAGACTTTTCATGTTTAAAATCGAATGTATCTATACAGGCGAAAAATTGGGATTTTGAAATCTCTCGGTAGTTTGAGTGATTTCGAGTTGCGATACATGGGAAAAGTTTGCAAGCCATTCTACTTTGGCTGATATAGCACAGCATGGCCATGACTTCATAATACTTGAACTTATCGCACATAGTCATTTTGTGGTTTGGTAGCGGAGGAATAAGGCCATAACGGTTCGCCTGTAAGTACGCGCATAACGAAATCATCCTTTGTTCAATGGCATGATGTTCAAAGCGTTGTTTCCAGAACCTAGCATCAATGGTGTCTTTGTGCAGGCTACAATTTCTAGCAGGCACTGAGAAATAACGTTCACTGTTGATCTCAACAAGACAACCAAATCCATTGTTCACGGGCAGGACAATGGGAGTATCAATGAGTTTGTTTCTTCTACGAATGACTGAATAACAGTCCTCTATTATCAAGCGGCCAACCAAGCGATATGGGTTTGAAGTAAGAACATACCAGTCGATGTAATCGACATTTTTTAAGTTGACCTGTTTTGGATTAACCATATTGCATCACCTATTCACCAAGCTATACCTAAATAAGCGAAAAGTGATAATCATTTTTGGGCTGTTCTAGGCTGAAATGGGCAGGTGGATAGGTGACAGAAGCTCTCCCTTGCTCGTTGCTCGCTCTATTAGCTTTGCAGCTACAGTCAATCCAATAGCACTATTTTCTGGTTTTAACACGCTTGGCGTTAGATTGATTGATTCAAAGTCACAAGCCTCAATACGATCGTTGTATAGGGTCACGTATCGTGTATTTCGAGTTTGATAGGACGTACTGTGCAGTGATGGTCTGAGCAGCATTAAATCAGAAGAAAAATCCGACTGGCAGATCACGTAAACAGTTTTTGAAGTGACATTGCGAATATTCTCCATATTACATCGTTTTACCGCAAAGTTGTTTTGACCTAACTTGAAGCGATTTATGATTGCTATGTCACTATTTAAGCCCGCCTCAAAGTCAAAATAGTAACCTTGCGCTGAATGGCTCTCGCCAACAATCGTCTCCGTACTTGGTGAATCAAGTAAGAATAGGTCGAACCTATACTTAGTCATACTATCTAGATACTTAAACACGGCATTGAAATTCTGCATTGCAAGGGATTTGAAAGTCGCGGAACCATGTAGAACAATCGAAAATGCTGTCATCGTCATTCACCTTGATTTTCTAACCATTGACCAAAAGTAGAACCCGTTTCTTTAAGCCAGTTCATAGGAAAGTGAGTTTTATGATTAAGACCAAGCAGCATCTGTTGAATATTATCTTCTGACTTCTCTTTCACGATTACGTCATGCTTTAGGTTCGAACCAACCGAAGAAAAGAACGATTCAACCCAGTGCTCAATATTTTCCACTTCGAGGTTATGTTTTATCTTTACGCTGCCAATGCACATATTTCCGTTGGCCTTGTAGGTATTAAACGTAGGCGAATGGTATAGCTTTGTATTTGAATCAATCTGACCTCTATTGGTTTGTTTTATTGCGAACCCTCCAATAGAGAATTTACCACTCTGGTTTTTTACATAGATGATATGCGGTGGCATAGGTAACATAAACTGGCGATACCCCAGTGAAACTGAATGATCCAAAATTCGAAATAACTGTGGCTTTTGCGGCACATAGAAAATGAGCATGTTTGATACAGAAACAAGAATGTTTTCAGGGAGGATTTGAATTTTGGCGTTCGGAATACATGCTCTTAATTGATCCAAGTGGCTTTCTCGCATCACTTCTCCTGACTGCAACTCCCCTAGCTGATTAATTTCATGTGCTGTGACAATGTTCTTCGGGCTATGATTTGGCGATTCATGTACAACGTAAGCTAATTTTGGTTGAAAATGAATGCCTGCCGATTCAGCCTTTTTTTGAGTGTTTATTTGCATTGTGGAAGTCCTTTTGATTTCGCATAACGGTTATAAGCATCAATGACTTTCGCCACCTGACAACACTCCGAAATTGTTATCGTCAGATACCTTTCCAAATCAGCTCTATCTTTCAAAGCAATTGTTTGCGCGACTTCTTCTGCGTTCATTGAAGCTTGGCTTGTGAGTTGCTCATATAGAAAATTTTCAATTTCAGAATCAGTGGTAACGATTGTATGTAAGTGTAATGGCGCAAACTCAGTATCTTGGTGAAAGAACTCATTGATCTTCTGTAGTTCTGAATGCAATTTCTTTTGCGCAGCTTCAACGTCATCCAGCGCTTCGATTAGTGCAACAAACTCTGGGTCATTTAGATCTTGATACTCTGCTTCTAAAGAGTCTTTCTTATAGATAAGGTGAGTCCCGTTTTCACCAAAGGCAGAATCATACTGCTCTGCCAAATCGACCATTCCAAGGATTGTGTCGGGATCTAGTCCGTATTCCTCATTCAATGCGTAGCAAAGACTATCGGGCAAGTCCTCTTTTGTCAGAGGTTTTCCATCGTCTCGTTGAACGTTGGCTTCAAATATATATGGGAGGGACTCCTTTTCTTGAACATAGAAATAATCTAGAGCAGTGTCTATCGTCATAGCGGAGTAACTAATGGCGGATAGAAGTCTATATGTTAGGTATCCATAGCTAGACTGGTTAGGATCAAGCTTAAATTTAATGGTACTGAAATCAAACTCAGCGTTGAGAGTGAACGCTCCACGATTTTCGAACTCGTCAGATAGCCCATCTACTGTTAATGTCATCGAGCTTATCAAGTCATGAGCATAAGAGCATTCAACCCCCTCAGAACAACGATCTAAAATGTCATCTATCATATTTGAAAGCAGTAAATCTGGTTGCTTTTCATCGTTGTCAGCACCGAGCAAACAAATTAATACAGCTTCAAATTCATTGATTCTAGCGGCTTCTTTACTCAGGTATGACTGTATGTTCAATTGTGTAGCATGAGAGCTTTGAGCTGTAATAGAGGGTGTTAAAAACATAGTAAACCTATATGCAGGGAGGCAGTAAATTCTGGTCAAAGTTATGTGGTGTTACTGACGTATCTTTACTGTTTTGATCACTAGCCACTTTAAGACTTGAGGCAACGGAAGAATTTTCTTCCATTGCCATTTCACCTTTGTCTCGTTGACTCGAAAGCAATTCAGCTACTCGATTCTCAAGGTTCATTTGTTTACCCTTTAGTGCCTAATGACTTTTTGATAACACAAAATTCCAGTTTTCCATCAATGTCATTGCCTACACCAAGCTCACAAAAATGTAGCTCTGGGTACTGCTTACCATAACTTTCTGTCAATGCTTCTTTTGCATTTGTAATCTCTGGGAAAAGGTCTTGTAAAACCATTCCACCATATCGGAATTGGCGAATTACTTTTTCTACAATGGCTGTCATAACATTCTCCTTTTTTAAAACATTTGAACTTGTTGCGGTTCAGAATCAGCGTCTGGTTTTTCTGGGCTAGGTGACGATTCGGCTTTGGAAACTTCATTTGCAGTGTCTTTTTTGCCTACATTGCTATTTTCTTTACCGACCTCAGAAGTCGCCTTGTCATCGCTCTTTGTTGTAGCTTGTTCTAGCATAGGAGTCTTATCAGCCGTCTTTGGTTTATCATTGGCTTTTCCACTGCTTCTCTTTTGGGTTTTTTTAGGTTTGGCGGTCAGCCCCTTAATAACTTCATCCAAGTTACTGCAAGCGGTCATTCGGGTGGTGGTTAAATCAGGTAGGTTCTGAGAAAGTGCTTCATCTATCTCTTGTGGTGTACCTGTTAAACGGATTGGCGAGTTCAAAGCATGAGTAATCTCTTTCACTTGGTCGGTCTGCTTATCACATGCCATAGGCACAGGCATAATGAATAGAGAGAATTGATTAGCAGCAGGGTCAATACATTTGATGTTCAGTTCCATGCCTTTTGATTGCTGAATAAACTCAGCGAACGTTGTCATAAAGTTCATTTTGTTTTCCTCTTTGATTGGCATTTTTATAATCACATGCAACAAAGAGCCGACAAGTAAACCCGAGAACATTCAAATTAAATTTTCCAAAAGATACCGGTATCAGAGGTTGGGGGATGGGCGGAATCGCTGCCGTTTTTTCCAAAAGATACCGGTATCAGATATTGGGGAATGGGTGGAGTCGCTGCCGTTTTTCCAAAAGATACCGGTATCAGATATTGGGGAATGGGTGGAGTCGCTGCCGTTTTTTCCAAAAGATACCGGTATCAGAGATTGGGGAATGGGTGGAATCACTGCCGTTTTTTCCAAAAGATACCGGTATCAGGCTTATAAGTCGTAAGCATTGCATGGTAGTAAAATGTGACCCAAAAAATTCAGTCGAAAAACGAAAGCTGATTAGGGCAAGGAATATCCCTATGTTGGACGTTAGATTTTTTTAGGTTACTGATAATTGCTTCTCGAATTAACTCAGGAGGCACATTGAAAATCTTTACTGTTTTGCCACCACGTTTTGCAACTAACTCTACAGAGCTGTATCCAACGTTTGTCACAACAGCACTTGTATAGTGCTGACTTTCACCAGAACGGGGTATTATGATTTTTGGAATTTTCATACCAAGGTGAATTGCTAACTCAACTAGAATCATATGTGACTTATCCATCGCCATTCTATTCACACAAATTCTTTCAAATGAGTACAAGAAAGATATTAGTGATTCAACCGAGACGTCCTGCTTAGGAGCTATATGACTCAAGTAGAATCCCTCTTTTTGGGATTGGTATTCAAAACAACTTGCCTCGATTGCTATCGGTCTTAATTGATAGAAGATAGGTGGGGGAGGGCAGGTTGATACTTTAAATTCCAAATCTTGTCTTGATACTTTAATCATCTGCGTTCCTCCCTTTCATTCAAATAAACGGCCAAATCAAGCTTGCTACGGATCTCCGTTAACCGTTTGGAATCGCCTTTTACATTGCATGCATTTTTGGCTGTAGAGATTATTAAAGCGTGACTGGTTTTAATGCTTTTGTTGTGAGTCGAACGGTTAACCAACGCATGAAGGTAGTAAGGGTCGTTTAATGAAGGGTGCAAGGCCAAAGTGTATGTTTGAGGTTTGTATCTCAATAACCTTGATACTGCTTTATGAAGCTCTGGGTATGACGACAGTTCATTATTTGCAGCAAGTATGATTCTTACGCTCTTTGACGTTTTCAATCTCTTTAGCGTAGATATTGTTGCTTGCATGTCAAAGTCTAACATTAGGTATAGAGCAATGACTGGCACCAAAATTTTTTCCATTTTCTAACCTGTTGAACGGTGTGAGAGACCTAAAAGTAACTGTGCCTACCAAGCCGACAAGCACAGCAAGTAACTCCAACGAAAGTAATGGGCTATTTTTCGCAATCAATACAGCGTAACTTTTCAGGAAACTTCTCTAGGCGATTTAGGTTCAGCTCTTCACCACATTCAAGGCAACAATCATCAAAATCAGGGTTGCTTGAAAGGAAAACCTTTACTCTTTCGCATTGGATTAGCGAGGCGTTTTTTTGGTTGATCAATGCTTGGATTCGGTCGCGTTCCTCATTAACTTGTGAACGGTCGAGCTGGTCAGTGCAGTCATTAATATCCAAGCTCTTATATTTTTCTTCTAATGACTTTAATGACTCTTTCTTTTCAGAGATGGCCACTTCAATTCTGGCAAGATGCTTCATAGTGACTCCTTATTTACTTTGCTGACGGACGCGCTCAACGGACTTCTGAATACAGTCCAACTTATTGCTGGTACTTAGTTGTGTCTGGTTAAGTAAATCCAGCCAATTGTTGATTAGAGTCGTGAAGTTCGAATTGAGGTTTACATAACCGTCAGAACCAATATTGAGTAGATTTTCAGAAAAATATGGAACACTGTTGTCTATGCATGTGTCTAAATCTGTGATTTCTTGAATAAGCTCTTTCGAATCAGGAATGTCTAGTTGAGTCGGTGTTTCCGAAGATGCCGCACCCATTGAACACAGTCCAAGAAGGATGGGAACTAGTGTAGAGGTAATTGTAGAACGCATAATTTCGCCTATTAGTAGTGAAGTATCACAACTAATAAGCGAAACCATATTAAGCGTTAGGTAATGCTCTGAGTTACTTGAATTGACTTAGTGTTATGTTTTCTACCAAGGCGAAATGTGTCTAGAACACTTCGATATTCATCACCAAAGACTACGGATTCTGACGACAGTTTTTTCTGGAACCAATCAAATGCACCTAGTAGGCTTTTTATCTGGCTGAACTCCGCACCAAACTTAATCATGAGTCTATCCAAAGCTCGTGCAAACTGTCTGCCTTTACCTATGTCTTGATAGGTAAGTGCCGCTGCAAGCGTGGCAAGTTTCTCGTATTCATCAAATGAACCATCGCCCTCGACATCGGACATCAATAAATATTCAATTAGGCAATGATCATCAACGCTGTATTCGAAGTCGAAATCCGAGAAATAACTGCCTGCCCAACTCAAAACCAACTCTTCACTAAACTTAGAAAAGAGTAGGGGAGTGCGGCATTGTTCTTTCTCAGCTAAATGGCCTTGGTGTGAAATGCTCTGTAAGTGCTCCCAGATTAGCATCCAATCACTATCAGACGCATTATTGACCCTGCTCTTTAATTGTTTCTCAAAATCTGAGTCTTTGATTGCTGATTGTAACCCTCTCAGTTTTTGAAACTGACTTATGCATTCAGCGTTCGGGTATTCGTCATCGATGGGAATAACTTCTATGTTGCAGCCCTTGATTAAGAGGGGGTACTCACTACAAATATTGAAATAGAGAGTTGGTGATACCAACGGTTTGAATTGATGTGCAATATCTATTGAAATTGAGGCATCTAGGTACCTCATCAAATATCCACCTTGCAATGATACATTTAGTTCAGAGCAAGTAAGGAGTGATTGCACCTGATCCAACAACTCTTGTTTCGAGTCGACATTTGGTGCAATTACAACTTTTGAGTTCGAGTTAAGTAACTTGCCATCTGATGTGATTTGAAGGTCTAGCGGATTGTGTTTGAAAACCTCCGGTGACTGAATGGCTTCCATGATTGGCAACGCATAGGTACAAACAAGTGTTTTGATTTCTTCAGTACTCGATTGAAAATCAATGTCTAACTGAGCCTGAGCGTAGCTATCCATGGTTAAAACCAAATACTTGCCATCAACTTTTACTGTTTCCCAATTCAGTGGAAATATCCCTTTACTTCTCAGCTTCTGCAAAAAGCCGTCACTGATTGGCTGGTTATCGACTATGGAGTTGAAAAATAGCCCAGCTTCATCAATAAACATAGGAGCCCTTCGGGTATCCGGGGTATCAAGCTTGAGTTTGTTTAATACTTCAATGGAATCGGCTTCACTTAGATGAAACTGATCTTGTAAACAAGAGATGACTTGAGATTTTTCTTCTGGGTTTAACCCACTTGAACATACATGGTCATGGCTTAATTTTTTTGCTTCCTTGAAATCTCTATAGCCAAAGCCTTGTTCAAACATAAGATCTTGAGCGTGACTCAGTTTGAATTTAGTAGGTGAGATTTTCCGAACTAGCTTTAACCATTTTTTGATGTCATCAACTTGATTAGAGCTCAATTTGACTCGCATATAGATTTCTCCAATACATTGGCATATCTGAGGGGCTAGCTGCTCGATGCCAATCATATTGAACAATCGATTTTAGAATAGTACCTGCTGTCATTGACTTTGCTTACTAGCAGCGAGCTTGCAGAGAGCTTCAGTAAATCCTAGCAATAAATCATTAAAACTCAACTCCAACAGGCATTTAGTCACTTCAACTAAAGTGCCACCTCTCTAATTGAACTTATGGGGGGGTGGAAAAAAAAGGGGAGTGCTTTACTCCCTTGAGGTGACTTAGGTCACATAACCCCCTCCATATAGCTCCCCTAATTGGCGATAGTCGATAACAGGAACAGGGAGTGCGCAAATGATTCACCGACTTAATACATTGGACTATCTGAAGCAAACAAAGAATCAGCCTGAATCGGCGGTTTCTTACTTACCAATGACCTTGGTTAAGAAAGCTTTGTCATTGTCATCGACTGAGATGAAAAATGCTGAATTGAATGGCGACATATCAATTCGCCTGATGGAAGCTGACACGCAAAGCATGGCCATGGTTAACGTAGTCGACGCAATCGCACTATACGATCGTAAAATTAATCGTATCGCGACAATCAAATC
The DNA here is from genome assembly GCF_019977755.1 of Vibrio penaeicida. Classification (NCBI taxonomy): domain Bacteria; kingdom Pseudomonadati; phylum Pseudomonadota; class Gammaproteobacteria; order Vibrionales; family Vibrionaceae; genus Vibrio; species Vibrio penaeicida. The sequence continues at coordinate 16,169 of NZ_AP025146.1, forward strand.
TGTGTTGCTTGAATGTTGGAACGAAAAGCAGATTTATAGCCACAGCGAATTTTTTGGAAAGCTGGGTTTTGACCATAGAAATCCAACGGACCGTAAAGCGATTAATGAAGCTCTCAGAGCAATAGATACCCAGTGCTGCAAGTGCGGAGTCCTTCTGTCATCCCTTCTATATCTCGTACACGGTGAATTACCTCCACAACATTATTTTCAACGTGCAATTGAACTGAAAATCGCAGATGAAAAAGCTTTATCAACAACCGAACAAAAGCGGGTGTTTTGGGACGATCAATTGCTAACTGGCTGGAGCCTCAACATAAAAGAGGCCGTAGCATGAGCCTTCAACCATACCTACTTACAGTTGATAACCTCCAAAAGAGCTACGGTGATAAGACCGTTCTTAAGAACGTAAACCTCGCGATCAGAAAACAAGAATTTGTCAGTCTTGTTGGACCGTCTGGCTGCGGAAAAAGCAGTTTATTACGAATCATTCTAGGTCAAGAACAAGCTTGTTCAGGTGATGTCATTATTAAAGGACGTCACATCTCTGAGCCTTCACCGAGTAGGGGAGTTGTTTACCAAAAGTATTCACTGTTTCCGCATCTTTCAGTGTTAGATAACGTACTTTTAGGCGTCAAGCATCTTGGTATCAATGGCAATCCTGCACCTCAGGCTGAATTGGTTGACTATGCCATGTACTACTTAGAAAGAGTCCTATTGCAAGATGCTGCGCATAAATTACCTCATGAACTCTCAGGTGGAATGCAACAAAGAGCTGCAATTGCTCAGGCTCTAATCGCTAGTCCAGAAATACTGTTAATGGACGAACCATTCGCCGCACTAGATCAAGTGTCTAGAGAGCTTCTGCAAACGTTTCTAATGCAGTTACATGAAGAGTTACGGATGACCGTAATTTTCATCACTCATAGCCTAGAAGAAGCAGCTTATCTCGGAACACGATTACTGGCACTCAGCCAATATTACGACGGATACCCATCAGCTAAAGGTCACGGAGCCACCATTGTTGAAGATGTGTGCCTTGATGATTTGGCACGTTCAACTGACATCAAACACAAGCCTGAATTTTTGGAACTAGTTGCTCGAATTAGACGTTCAGCGTTTGACCCAGACGTTATCCAATCTGTGGACGATTTTAACCTTACACACCCTGACTCGTTTTGTGTGAAAAGCGCCAAATCATTCCACTCACCAAATAAAAAGGAATTATAGGAATGCTCAAGTTATCTCTTTTAACTCTAGCACTTGCTAGTGCGACAGCTCACTCGGTTGAACGTCTTCCAGTCACTGCAATTGAAGATACAGTGATTGCAACAACCAACTCAGTTAAAGATAGCCACAAATACTCAATGCCAATCATTAGCTGGGGCGCTGACGTAGCTACCATTTACGCAAATGGCGCAAAAGTGACTACGGATGGCTCGCTCATTGCGCCAACGGGGTTCTATCTAGAACTAGAACGTCAGGACCGATTTCAAGACCAAATCAAAGACTATATGAAAGGGAAAACCCCATTTCTGCGTGGAACCATGTCGATGATTAACCTTGCCGCGGCATCAGTTAAGGGAAATGACGATTTAACTCCTGTTGTCATTTCACAACTTAGTTGGTCTGAAGGTGGTGACGCCCTTGTAGTGAAGGATGGCCTAAAACCTAAAGAATTGTGTGATAAGACAATCGCCATCAATGCATTCGGGCCACATCTTAACTATGCAAACCGAATCCTTAAAGATGCTGGCTGTGAAGTGGATAAAGTAGACTTCTTCTACACGCGAGACTTAACGGGTACAGAGCAGACACCTGCAGAAGCCTTATTTGACGATTCAGTAGATGCAGCGTTTGTGATTACTCCAGATGCACTTGCTCTAACAAGCGGAGGTAATGTTGGTACTGGTGCTGAAGGTTCAGTCAAAGGGGCAAGCATAGTAATGAGCACTGAAAGTGCCTCAAAAGTCATTACTGATGTTATTGCGGTGCGCAAAGACTTTTACCAAAACAACAAGTCAAAAGTAGACTCGTTAGCCATGGCGCTTTTGAAAGCTCAAGAATCGCTTCCTACAGCATTGGCCCACAAAATGTTAAAGGAAGATGCAGCTGAATTGTTGTTTGATAGCAAGCTGGCAGTTGACGAAATTGAACCAATGGTCAGCGATGCTTACATTGCAAACTTCCAGGATAATAAGGCATTTTTCACTGGTGATTCAGCTCGAAATTTTGAAGTGATCAATAAAGAAACGGTTTCTGGCCTGCTTGCAATGGGAGCAATAAAGAGCGCCGGTACTGTTCTCAAAGCCGATATTGATTATCGACTTCACTCGAATGGTTACGCTGAAAAGGTTAATCAACCAAAATTTGATACTAAAACCCTCAGTGCAGTAGTCGATAAAAAGCAAAAACTCAACACACTGGATGATGACACGCTCTACAGCTTTGATGTGTTCTTCCGTCCAAACCAGCGCGGTTTTGATTCATCACTATATCAAAGTGAATTTGACAAAGTGATCGAGCTTTCAGCGATTTACTCAGGCGCCGTCATCATCGTAGAAGGTCATTCAGACCCAATGGGCTACCTAAGAAAAGTGAAACAAGGTGAAAGCAACCTAGTATTAAGCCGAATGAAACAAGGGCTAAAAAACCTAAGCCTGAGCCGAGCAACTGAAGTACGCCAGTCATTGATCGAGTTTGGCCAAGAAAACAACCTTTTCCTAGACCCTTCACAATTCTCTGTCGTTGGACACGGGATCAGTCAACCAAAAACCGGCCTGTGTGGTGCACAGCCATGTGCTCCGAAAAATGAGGAACAATGGCTATCCAACATGCGAGTGAGCTTTCGTCTACTAAACGTAGAAACGGAAGAAACAGCATTTAATCCACTATAAGAGGGGCTCAATATGAAACGTTCAATGATATGCGTATCTCTTGTCCTTGCTCTAATGGGCTGTAAAGACGGTAGCAATTCACCCTCAAACCCAAAAGTATTGGTTAAAGCAGAGAATGAGCAGAAAGCGGCAACATCCACTCAAATCGGATACGGTTCTGTCGGTGCTGCAAACAATTGGCCACAACTGGAACAACCTAGCGCAATGGTCAGCAATAACCTGCTGGCAAAAAATTATTACATCGTTCTAGACGGAAGTGGTTCGATGGATAGAACAAGCTGTGGTAACGGAAATAGCCGTATTGACGTCGCTAAAGATGCACTCACTCAATTTGTATCCTCTCTGTCCGATGACACTCAGATTGGTTTGTATGTATTCGATGAGCATGGGTCAAACGAGCGAGCAGCGTTAGACTCAGGAGCAGCGCACAAACATAAGGTCATCGACTTTATTTCAAAAGTACAACCTAACCATGGCACGCCATTGGGCAGCAGTATCTCTCAAGCGTTGCGTTCACTGAATGACCAGGCTGCAATGCAACTTTCCTACGGTGATTACAATCTCGTCATTGTGACAGATGGTGTGGCAGGCGATACGCCATTGATGAACAGTATGGTCGACAAAATCATCGTAGAAACGCCAATTAACATCCATACCATTGGTTTTTGTATCGATGATGATCACGCTCTAAATCGTAAGGGGTACGTTAACTACCAATCTGCTCAAAATGCAGAACAGCTGCTTACTGGACTAGGCACTGTCACTGCAGAAGCTGAAAGCTTCGACGTAGATACTGAGTTCAAGGAGTAGGGCGATGAGATTAGCGGTCACTGGAGTCGCTCTAGCGGCGATCACAATCGGAATGCTTAGCATCAATTTCTTTCTTGAAGAGAAGGAAGTGGAGCGTGACATTAATCTAAGCGACAGTTCCTCGTTCGAACGAAGTTTCACAATGGCAATGGATGACTGGATTGGTTACTCAGTCCTTTGCTCTAGCACGTTGAAGAGAAGACTTGCAGAAAAGAAAATTCATTGGGAGTGTGACAATGACAAAGCAGACCTCGGTGACCGATTTGAACGTCTAAAGAAAGGTGACGTCGACTTTGCTGTAACGACAATCGACGCATATCTATCTGTTGCGCAGGATTATGATTTTCCAGGTGTTGCTATTGCAGTCATTGACCAGTCAAAAGGGGGTGACGCCATCGTTGCTTGGAATGATGAAGTTAAGACAGTCAACGATCTTGATAAGCCAAACATAAAAGTAGCTTACATTCCCGATACTCCTTCACATCATCTGATGCGAGCAATTCGTTCTCATTTTGCTTTAAGTTCAAAAGGGAACGATGTCGAAAAGAAAGATTCAGAAGGTGTCCTCAAATCGCTCAAGAACAAGGACGTTCACTCCGCCGTATTGTGGGAGCCTGATTTAACAAAGGCACTTGCGATCAATGGCGTTGACAAAGTGATTTCAACGGCAGATATGCAAGGCGTCATTGTTGACATTTTGTTGGTCAATAAAAACGTATTGCAGGAAGACTTCTCTTACGTGAAGACCGTTGTAAATGAGTATTTCGAAACCATAAGCATTGAGCGAGTAGCGCCGAGTGCATTACTCAATGATGTAGTAAAAGCAACCGGCTTCGAAAAATCCGATGTTAGCAAGATGATGTCGGGCGTAGAGTTCTCTGACTTCAATGACAATGCCATTCACTGGTATCCAGTTCATAAAGTTACTGGCCAGTCGTACATTAACGACAGCCTTTATGACGTAATTAAACGAACCAAGGATTTGCTCGAAAAGACAGGGGTTAAGGTTTCTATTCCCGATAATAACCCTCACAGATTGATATCGAGCAAAGTGGTAAGTGAAATTCTGAAAGACCGAGTAGCCGCGGGTACATTTGTTGAACCAGAGCCACAGCCAGTCACATTTGAAGCACTCACTGACAAAGAGTGGTCCAACCTAAAGCTTGTCGGCAAGTTGAAAACACCTGTCATTCAGTTTTCTAACGGTCGTAGCGAGCTATCACTAACAGCAAAACAAACGCTAGACATCGCGGTAGAAGATTTAAAGCATTACCCAACTTATCGTTTACTAGTAAAAGGACACACCTCCACCAGCGGAAATAAGGATGCCAATTTAGAGCTTTCTGAAAACAGAGCAAAATTCGTAGAGCGATACTTCACTTTGGCTCACGGCATTGACCCAAATCGTGTCAAAGCAATTGGCGTCGGTGGCAAAGAACCATTAGTTCGCCAGACCGGAGAATCATACAGGGCGTATAAATATCGCTTACCTCGTGTCGAGCTCATTCTTCTAAGTGAAGGGTTTTAGGGGGCGTCATGGATATTTGTAAGAAAGAAGTGGATACGCTTTACCGTTCCAAAGTCACTAATGACCTTGCATCTCATGTGCTTGTGATCACCACTCTAGCGAATGGGCTGGCTCTAATTCTGTTCGAATCAATGCGACTGTTCTTTGGTGTCACCGCGACACTACTTCTGATTGCATGCGGAGTGAATTACTTAGTTCGATTCGCAACTAGAAGTAATGACATAAAACTTGAGATCGCTGATCAACTTCGAGCTGAAGCCGTCATAAAACGTGAGGCGCTTTCACTAGAAGTGAAGCGGGGCCTGAATGAGCTTGGTGAAACATTGGCAACAAATCAGCTCGACTTGCTACACGAGAAGTTTGAGTCATACCTAACAGTCCTAAATCTGCAGTTCGATGACGGTGAGCTAACTCATCGACGCTACCTAACTGCAGCCGAACGTTTGTTCCTGGGTGCCGTGGATTCGTTGAAGCAATATCTACTGCTATCTCATGCAATTAAGGATATCGATACAGAACGTCTGAACAAGCAGATTCAGTCCGAAGAAGACCAACTCACGATTGTTCAGCTTAAAGAGCGCCTGACTCTTTATAGAGAAACCACAGACCGCAAACAGCTGATTTTACAAAGTAACGAAGCTGTCATGACGGCCCTGAACAAAAGCACCACTGAGCTGGCCAAGATCACAACGAAGTCAGAATCAAACCAAAGCATCGAAGACAGCTTGCAGGAAGTGAACATGCTGATCTCAAGAACACACCTATACAACCAAAAGGACTAACCCGATGAGTACCGATTCAACGTCTGTAACTATGGACATGCAAACACAAGAAACGCTGAACAACGTAGAACTGAAGCCTGAAGTTCAATTGAAAGCGAAAGAATTTGTTCAGAGCTTAACTGCTATCAAGCCTCAAGACTTAGATAGCCAGTTAGATGCTAATACCCAGGCCAAAGCATTGGGCTCGCCGGTTGAGTCAAATCTGAACAAGATGTCTAAGCTCTTACAGCAACCAATGTCAGTGTTGATATCTGACGCGGAAAGCGGCGGCGATGTTGCGGTAGGCCTACTAGAGTTAGAGGCTGTAGCTCGTGATATTGACCCTAATAATTTCAATTTTACCGAGCTTTCAGGCTTCCGCCAGTTCCTTTCATATCTGGGAGTCCCAACACCTCTACGAACTTGGATTTCTAAGTTTTCATCAGCTGAAAGCGTCATCAAGTCAATTGAGCAAGGTCTGTTAGACGGTAAGAACCAACTTGAACGTGACAACACGACATTACGTGAAGATCAAAAGAACTACCGTCAACAAATGTTCCTGCTTGATGACCATATTGCCTTTGCAGGCGAAGTCGTAAAGTTGATCGGCGAGCAAGTTGAAAGTGAAGCTAATCCTGAAAAGAAACGCTTCTTACAAGAAGAAATCCTTTTCTCTCTCACGCAGCGTCATCAGGATTTACTAACAAGTAAAGCCATCTATACACAGGGCTTCGTTACGAGTCAATTTGTGATCCGCACAAATGAAGAATTGGTCCGTTCGGTTGATCGAGCTATCAAACATACGCTTACGGCGTTGGGAATCGCTTCTAGTCTGGCCATTGCCTTGCAACGTCAGAAGAAGGTCATCGCAGCGATCGATTCAGCGAAGCAAGTCACCGAAGACATGATCACTCAAATTTCTGAGCAGTTGCTGACGCAGGGCGTAGCGGTACTAAACCAAAGCCAAGAGCCTTACATCCAGGTCGAAGTGATGAAGCGCGCATTCGATAACACAATTAACGCCATCGATGATGTTTCTAAGTTCCGAGTTGAAGCGCTTGGGAAAATGAAAACAGAAGTCGCCGCTCTTCAAGATATGACCAATCAAATGGATAAAGAAGTGCACCGCCTTGAAGAAGGCGAACAGCAACGCAGTCAGTTCCACGTTGAACTGTAACTAATCTAATTCCTTGCTATTTAGCAGCCAGTTAAGCTGTCGGCTGCCTTTTTTTAAAATGGAAACGAAATCATGAAAAAGGCCATTCTTTCAACTGCTCTTACATCAATACTTTTAAGTGCCGGTGCGCATGCTAAAGAGACATTCAATATCTGCTACTCGACCTATGTCGGCTGGGAGCCGTACGCTTTAATGGAAAGTACAGGTGCATTAGAGCGTGCAGAACAGAAATACAACGTGGATATCAATATAGAGTTAGTCCCTGACTACATTGAATCAATCAACCTATATACGCTTGGTAACTACACAGCTTGTGCGATGACAACCCTTGATGCATTAACCATTCCTGCTGTGTCTGGCCTTGATAGCTCAGCCATTATTTTTGGCGATTATTCAAATGGCAACGATGGCATCGTTATTAAAGGTGGAAACTCCGTTTCAGACCTTGCTGGTCAAGATGTTCACCTTGTTGAGCTGAGTGTTTCACACTATCTACTTGCTCGTGCGCTCGAAAAGGCAGGTTTATCAGAACGTGATTTGAACATTGTAAATACGTCAGATGCCGATCTAGCTGCGCTTGTGTTGTCGAAGCCCGAGTTTGCAGCGGTCACATGGAACCCACCACTAATGACCGTGTTATCTGATCCAGACGCAAACCTTGTTTTCGATAGCTCTGACATTCCAGGCGAAATTATGGATGTACTTGTCGCTCGTACAGATGCACCAGATAACTTCAAAGCAGCGATTACAGAAGCTTGGTATGAGGTTATGGGATTACTTAATGACCCACAAACTGCAGAACCACTTATCGCAGAGATGGCGGCCAATTCAGGTTCGACCATTAGTGAGTTTAAAGCCCAATTGCGTACCACTCATATGTTCTACGATCCAGCAGAAGCGACAGCCGCGATGGAGTCTAAATCAGTCAAAGATGCTATGGATTTTGTTCGAACTTTTAGCTTCTCTAAAGGGCTTTTTGGTCAATATGCACCATCACCGGATGTCGTAGGTATTCAATTCCCGGATGGATCAGTTCTAGGCGACCCTACTAACGTCAAATTGCGATTTACTAGTCAGTACATGGCAGAAGTAGCAGCAATGGCAGCTAAATAGGGGGTATGGTGCGATGTTATTTGAGTTATACAAATCACCAAATAAAAAAGTAAAAGTCATTCTGGCTGTATTGCCATTCATCATTGCTTTGGTTGCGTATCAAATGGGCTCAGACTTCCGACTGTCTGAAAATCCAAGAGACAAAATTCTACCAAGCTTTGCACAAATGGCTGACACTTTTGCCAATTTAGCGCTTGTCCCGGATAAGCGTTCCGGTGAAATTGTATTGCTCTCAGACATTCGCGCCAGCTTAACTAGATTAGTATCAGGCTTTGGTATAGCAGCAGTCGTATCATTGGCTTTGGGAGTGTTCATTGGGAGTTATAAAGGCATTTATGCCCTTACAAATCCTGCTCTAACCTTTCTTTCAATGATTCCACCTCTATCTCTATTGCCCGTACTTTTCATCGTTCTTGGAGTTGGTGAGACAGGTAAAATCGGTCTCATTGTTCTAGGCGTGACCCCGCTGATCACTCGAGACCTAATTCTATATATACGATCACTACCAGTTGAGCTTACTGTCAAAGCGCAAACTTTGGGACTGAACAGGTTTCAAATCGCGCTAAAGATCATGCTTCCTCTTACTTTGCCGAAGTTAATCGACTCAGTGCGCTTATCGCTTGGCGCTGGGTGGTTGTTCCTCATTGCTTCTGAAGCAATCGCCGCGCAAGCCGGTCTTGGTTACCGAATCTTCCTTCTAAGACGCTATCTAGCAATGGACGGAATTATTCCTTATGTCATTGTCATTACCACAATCGGTATTGCCTTGGACTTATCACTTCGCTTGCTACTTACGAAATCTAGTCATTGGTATTCATCACAAAATGGATAATAGAGTATCAACATGATTAATAACGATCCGCAATTACATAAAGCCCAAAGAGCCTATCAAACCACAGCAGACAGAAAGGCGCGCTACAAAGAAATGAGTGAATTATTAGGCTCAATGACTGGGTTTTCACTATTGGCATTGTGCATTTGCGCTGTTGTGTGGTTTTCAGGTAATCACGAAATAGACAAAGACGAGTACTCAACACTCATAAAAAACTACTCGTGTGAAACGGAGGAAATCTACAAGAAATTTTTCTTCGATGATGGGGTTATCACGTATGCCGAAATGGACCAAATACCAACTATAAAGCAAATGAAAGCCAAGAACTTCGTACTACAGAACGCTGAAGAGTGCAGTTTAGAACTGAATCACCTGCAATATATGGAGGCAACTAATGTGCGATAAACCATGGAGCATTGAAGAATATCACAGTAAAACTGCCTTAGACGAAAAGAAAATTCGTCGGTATCAAAAGGTGATTTATGGTTTGTATTTACCAGTCATTCTCGCAGCAATAACTGTAATTTGTTCCATGAATTACCATCAAATTTCTGAGCTTACATTTGAGGAATACGAAGAGATCTACGATTCAGTAAAGCAACTTGATTGCTTTCCAGATGATCTATTAGAAGCCATCGAAGATGGGAAAATAACGTATTTTGAGTCCATTTTTCTTAACAACCTAGAATCAATTGGGCACAAAAACAGGCTCCACAATCTGATGATTGATGGTAGCCAATGTGTTGATTAAATCACTCATACAATCAGCTCATAGGAGGAATCCCCGTGACGAACCAAGAGAGATTAGAAGTAGAACGTCTTAACAGAATGGATAGAACGCTAGGGCTATGGAATGGAGTTTTTTGCATAACTTCAATCATTGGCGCCGCGGTGTTCATAACACATTTAATGGAGTTATGGATGCCTATGGTTCTTGAGATTTCAGTACAAGATTACGGCCACGTTCAGGAATTAAACTCATGTTATTCGAGGCAGGCAATAACAAATGCCCTTAAAGACAACCGTATTACTTACTTCGAGTTTGTTGAACTCGGTTCAAAGGAATTGCACACGATAAAGTCAGAAATAATCGAAAAATCAATGCACTGTAAAGGTAAGCTGCAATGAAGACTGAAATAGAATTTGCTCGCTCAAATGTACGTGATACATGGGCAATGCTGAGAATAACTATCCTCTTAACGGCTATTTTCTCGGTAAGCGGCATTGTCGGTTTCACACAAACTGAAATCAGTCTGCGAACATATCAATCAATCGCAAAAGCTGTGGAGCCGATACAGTGTCTCCCACAAAGCATCGAAGACACATTACAAGACTACCGCATTTCCCAGTTTGAATACTTCAGAATTAAGAAAGAGGTAGAGGACCTTCTAAAAGTCGGTCTCAATGCGAATAACATTACCTCTAGTTGTCCGACCCCGTCACAAGTTAAGGAGGCACTTTGACAAACCAAGCAAAAAGAGAGTTATTCACTAAACGAGAAGGTCTCAATTTAATTGAGAGCATAGGCGGATTATTTCCAAACTGGAACCTTTGCGATCAGATTAATCTATACCCACTGCTCACCAAATCGCAGCTCGTAAACTATACATCGGTAGTCAATAAACACGAGGCCATAAGCTTTCAACTGCCAGCTAGATTCATTTCAGAACAGGGAGTGGAACGAGATGTGTCATTACTTGTCCATTTCTACAAATTTGACATCAGTACATCACGCTATCTTGTTAACCTGAGTTACACGAACCCATTCAACAACACCGAAGTAAGCGTTAGTAAGTACCAATATGTATTACAGACTTTGCCTCAATTAATACCCGATATGCTTTCTGATCTAGAAGAAAAAATCGGTAAGAAGATTGAGCTCTCAACCATCAGCCGCGATATCAGAGCAGACCACTTAACAGCGTTACGGATTTATTCAAAACGGTTAATCATTTACCGTGTAGGGGATAAGAACCTAGACATCTTAGGCAATGTTAAAGCTAATTCAGCTCTCTCTCTTCATGAAATACTGGAAAAGGTAGAAGAGGTAAAATGCACTCTTGTTGAAAAATACAAAGGTGACAAGCTCCATAGCAAACATGCTATTGAGTACATCACGAAAGAACTAACCCCATTCTTGGAAGAGATAGACCTTAACCAATTCAATTTCCCATTCATACCTCAAGACTAATCTTTCTCCTTGAGTGTTACGTGGTAACGCAGGGTGGTTATCTCAGTAACATGATCTCGTCTAAAGCTTGCTCAAATTCTTTAGCTTGCGTTACAGATTTAATAAATAACGGTAAGAAAGTAAATGAAGGCTGATAGTTCATGCCATTTTCCTTTATGACAAGATTAGAGGCCCGCATTTGATTATAGGTTTTCAGCATTGCTGTGACCGTTCTAGTCGTGATGCCAAATTTTGAAGCAATACTCTTTCGAGCCAATTTACCACGAAGCTGAATTTCACACTCCAAGAAGCTCAAAATCGGGGATTGATGCTCATGCAACAATTCGATATTGGCAATGAATCGCTCAGCGTCCTGAACACTTAGGTTTTTATTGAGGGGTGCCAAATCATTAAGTAGCCAGGTATGGGTCTTGCGACAATAATTAATCGTAGAAGGGTAGAGCTTATTGAAAGCACCAATTTCTTTCCCTGCCGTTTTCTTGGTTACTCCAAACACTTTGACGATATCAAAAGCGTTTATTCTTCCTTTCACAACCAGTCTAGATTCGATGTAAGTGTTCAAGCCTAGCAACTTCATTCCAATTTTCCCTATCAGTACGTTCAGTACTAATAAGCGAAAACAGTTGTTGAGAAACACTAACGTTAAGTCATTGAATTTAATGCAAAAAAATATCGCACCCATTTTACTGAATGCGATATCCCAAAATTTTCGTTATGAAATCTTAGTTAGATTGGAGTCTTCTTATGTTCTTAAAGTGGTTCTTCATCGTACAAACTAGGGTCTTTATCCAAAAGATCTGAATAGACCTGCGCCGCAACGTATTCAAGATTACCTTCGCACCACTTCTTAATGTTATTTAAGCGATACGATTTAACGGAGTCGAGCAATTCTTGTACGGTCAGGTTCATATTAAAGTTGATCGCAATGTACTCCTTCAATTGAAAGAACAGCTGTTCATCAACAACGAGGGAACCATAGCTAACCATCTTGAGCTCTTTTTGAAGTTTCAGCAAAGTAGCCATTGCTATATCTTCTTCAACATCGATGTACATAGACATGATATGGCTTATCTTCTCTAAGTGGTCAGTAGAATCATAAGCGCTAAGCAAGTACTCTCCGCCACCTATGGTGAACTTTTTATAAAGAGCAGAGCGTCTGGTCGATGCAATGATAAAGTCGCGTTTTAGATCATTGGTGAAGACCTTGATTTTGCTATTTTGAATCGTAGATTTTACGGTTTCCTGATTACCATAGATTGGGTTAGGTAAAGTAGGGGCATTTAAGTCACCTTTACTCTCATCATATTTGGCCCCGGTCAGCTGAATCATCTCTTCAGGATCAACAACAACATATACCAATTTCTCACCATCTGGATTTGTTCCAAATCTTAGGTGATAGCCACATAAGTTATATTGAAAGCTAGAATCATTAACTAAATTTGAATGTTCATCAAACTTATAAAGCCTATCTAGATCTTTAAGCAGCTCTCTTTGCAATTGAGCAGCTGAACCCATGTAAAACATCTTCTCTTTAACTGTTTCAAGCAGAAGTGAGTCCTTTTCAACTCTCTCTCGGCGTAGGGTTAAGTAAAATAGGAAGGTCAACGGATTGCCAATAGCAATTTTAGATGGAATACCAAACAGTAGTTTTAAATCGGAAAGCTCAGTGATGATTGTTTGGTGTAACGTAATAATAAACAGTGAAGGTTTAGTTGTTAGGTTACCATTATTATCATACTTTGGAGCAATAGAGGCATTTGTCTCTAGACCAACAATGTATTGAAAGTCTTTAGTTTTAAAAGCCTTAGATCTGTTATCAAGTGTTTGGCCTAAAAGATCTGACCAATTATAAATCGTTTCACGAAGCTCCAAGATGCTACGGTAGATAGAACTTCTCATCGGCCCACTGTCAGTGACACCAAGAATGTTCATTAAATGCACCATCTTAATCGGGACAGAGATCTCCTGAAAAGCTTTCTCATACCTTTTGGTTCTTAACATTTTTGCATTAAAAGCAATAGCTAGATTAAGAATTGCATTGAGTACCTGAAACGCAAATTGAGTAGTAATTTGGGTATGAGCTCGCGCATCGATTTCATACTTGGCAGTTACGTTGTTACCAGATCTATGAGTAAAGACTCTCTTATCAGATCGTTTTCCGACAGCTGTTTTTGGAGCAAGGGCTAAAAACTCAACTGGTATTACTTTATCGTGGTAGTACCAGCCTGTTGGCATCATATGTTGTTGAACTTCGACATCTTCATGACTAAGTTTGTGTTTTGATAGAAGAGAAGTGACACTTTCACGTGAGCTTTTATCATTAGAATTTTTGCTTGTATCTAGCTTTAGAGAAGATGCTGAAATTGCCAAGAGTTCTGGAGTACTAAACTCATACACAGTGATACTATGTTCATTGGTGCCATTATAAGAACATGGAATACTTTTCAATATGCCTTTGTTCAGAAAGTCAGCAACGTAAGCTCTCAAAGAGGCTGGTGGCGTTTTATAAAGCTTGGTTATTTCATCAAAAAGAACAGTGTTAGCAACAGACTTATTGATGTGCTTAGCTGATGCTGACAATAAATAGTGAAGAACTATCTTAGCTTTTGGGGCAAGTTTAAGTTTAGCTTCGTACTGGTCAATGACGGTTAAGAGATCTACCTCATGACCTAAGTAGTGGATGAAAGACTTCTTTCGTTTAACGGATTGTATTTCATTTAGATCAATTAGATCCACTAACTCAATTGTCATCAGTCCATCACTGTTAGGTTCGTATGTTATGAATACTATCACCGATCATAAAATTTTCAACTTCCAGTTGGTGAGCTTGAAGAACGGATCGTCTAATAATCTTTAAACTATGTTTTATTTTTGTTTTTTAGATGATTAGAGATGATATTCATTGATATACGGTCATGGGATTGAGAAGTTAAGGATTGAAGTCTGTATGATCTTACACTTCAAAGCAGCCATGGATTATCTCCTGTAAGTCATTGCTTTCTATTGGTTAAGCATAATGCTGATATGATCGTACGGTCTCGGGATTGATGGATAGCTGCAATGTATAGTTTTAGTCACGTTTTAATGATCTTACGAGTGGTTAGATACGATCTTACGGGACACCTCAGAAGATCTTACGCTTGGGTATATTTGATCTTACGATTGCGTGCTTATGATCTTACGGTTGTTTTCAACAGGTTATACGCAAAATCATAGGTTAGGCACAGGTTGTTCAATTAATGATCTTACAATTCAATCAAGGTTGCCAATTTAAAAGTTCAAATAAAACAGTCACTTAAATTGACTTTCATCGTTGATCATTCACTTGTTTTAAAAAATGTGATTTAGATCACCTATGAGGCTTATTCAGAGTGTCTAAGTTTCTTTGTATAAATGCCACTTGGAGGTGTTTAGTGCAATGGGCATCTATCTTTTAGTTTCATCGCTGATTAAACCGTGATTTGAGTCGAGTTTTTCTAGCGTATCTAAATCACTGTGTTTGCTACGTTTTTATTTGTGCTGTCTAGCCCTTATTCTATGGGTGTTTGTTCCGTAAATTTAGGTAGGTCAGTCTAGCGTATGCCGCTTCTTAGTTGATAGCTGACAATTCATACAAGACATCCTTACCAGCTATAGTTTCTTGGTCAAAATGAACCGAAGGATCATATCTCATTCCATGCCTGTCAGTTCCGTTAATAGTAAAGACCTGAACTAGCGTATGAAATTTAAACAGAATTTTTGCATTTACGCTCATGTTTATCTTCTTTCGATTGGCAATAAGTATCAATTACCTCCACTTTGCTCAAATTTGAAGCATCCCTAGCCAATTTCTTCATGCCTGTTGTTTCCGTAACCTTAGAAATTGCTTTCTAGCGTATTGTAGAGTTGTACTGGCCTGCCGGGACGTTCTGAAGAGGTTACCCGTTAAATCAACCGTAAGATCAAAACAAATGGGCTGTTAAGGTTCCATGCCTGTGACTCCAGTAATTTTGATTTCTTGTTTATAGCGATAGCTTTTTAACCAAATATTCATCGCTGATTCGTCCGTAAATTTGGCCGTTAATTCCTAGCATAAGAATGAATATCTAATTGGTGAGCAATTTCAATGCGTCAGATCATCCGTAAGATCATATCTTGTGATGAAATTTTCATGCCTGTAAGTTCCGTTACTGAGCTTTGAGTTTTATAGCGTATGAAATTTAGTCAACAGATCCGGTTCCATGTCATATATTGCTCTTATGGAAAGAGAATTTGAGCAAATTTAGACTGTAAGCATGTAAGAAAATGGCCACTGGCGCGATATTGCTCATCATGACTCCATTAACCGTAAGATCTTATCCTTTATTTGTTCGCTAGGTATTCGTATCGATCTTACGGTTGGGTGCATGTTTGTGTCTTTATCAATCGATCATCCAACCGTAAGATCGTTAGTTTTTGGTGCTAATCTCATCGCTGTTTGTTCTGTATATTTCAAATGAATATTCTAGCGATACAGTAAGGTACTGATATTATTGAGTTTACGTTTTTGTTCTAGGGTTGGAGGTCATGCCTGTAAAGACCGTTAGTTTTGAGAGTTTTCAATAGCGTATAACCGCTATGACTAGCCAAGCATTGATGAGAAAAGCATGCCTTGTTGCGGGATATTCTTAGCTCGGTAGTTGAGAATCCTCAATGCCTCAAAGCGTAATTCCTTACTGTGCATGGAAGCAACGTTCACGAAAGGTAAAAATCGCTCCCAACGTTTCACCTTTAGTGCTTCGAGTATTGCTGTAGCTACAGCTTTATCACTTACGAATATTGCCAATTTTTCCAATTGCGTCCCATTGAGCTGACTCATAGCTGCATCGACTACATGCTCGCCTAAAATCACGCTTAACTTAAAAGCAAACTCCTCGGGTTTTTTGCCCATATCTTGGTAGAAATCACGGGTTACTAACCCTGCTCGTTGTGGGTGGTGTAACTCCGAATGCAAGTTATGGTTTTGAAATGTGGAACTTGATAGCACCTTGGCGCGCTTATCTGCTTCTTTAATGTGTGGTTTAAGTCTCTCTGCAGCCCGACCCTTTTTACCATCTTTAGTCTGGTAGTATCCGAATACAGACACTGTTCTTCCTGCGTCTAGTGAACATTTCACATTATAGATTTGAGAGAGCATCAGTCTGGGCTTTAACTTAGAACTCGCACTAAACTCCGACATTCCCAAAAAATGAACCGCTTTGAAAGCTGGACGCTGTTTGCCGTTAAGACTCACTTTGAGACGAAATAAAGACTCGATTTTGTCTAGTGATAGCCTCAGATCTGCATTTTTGTTTTGGAGGCAGGGAACACCAAGAACGATGTTCTTGTGGCAGTTGAGCAGCTCCACAAGTTCTTTGATGATTTCAAATGGGTAAGTTTTGTGGATTGGCAATATCAATTTACAACGGCTCAAAAGAAAGAGAATGCTTTGTCGGTTTTGCCTTATCAGTTTAATTGCATGACTGGGATTGAATGGACTGTCTGGGATCACTAAGGTGATATTCTTTGCTGTTTTTTGAGTCACATTACGGATGATTTTTTCGTACTCTTCAAACACAAATCCAGTATCGACATCTTGCCCAACTGCGAGCTTTGAAACTATGCCATTGTCGATGAATACCGGTACCGATTCAGCGTACTTCAATATCGCATGCAACAGGTCGAGATTCTTTTTGGTGTTGACATAATGCAATGAGACTCCTACGGGATTCGCATGTTGACAGTATGCTAGCTCTTCAACATTTGACACCCCACTTCGATAAATTCGGTAAGGGTAGGGGGTGGAGTGCATACTCACCAGAACGCGCTTTAAGGCCTCGGTTAAGGAACTATCTTCGCGCTCGCTAAAGACGTAATATTTTCGAAACTTGCTCAAGTAAGCTTTAAATCGGCCTTTTGGAAAGCATGCTTCAAGTATATTGAGCTGCTTTTTAGCTAGAAAAATGTAGATGTCTCTATCGGTGTCTATCAGCTTTTCAAGGTCATTGGCGATCGCAGTTTTATGCGCCTTTAGGTATTTTCGAATGGCTGCTTTGTCGTCTGGTATCTCGCTGAAATCTGACGGCATAATGTTCAGGGAGTTACGAAGAAGCCCGTACTTACCAGACAACACCAATACTTGCGCCTTGGCCTTGTTAGTCGATATCTCATCGAAAACGGTTCTGTGAGTAGGGCTACCCTCATCAAAACCACCAATCAGTAGGATTGGTGGCTTTGGCGCGTAATCAGTGGGGGTCAATGAAAGCATAATCATTACAAGCGTGTTGTTGAATACACTCATTTCAAAACATAAAGTCTTCCCGACAAGCACATTGCTGATAGCTAATCTCTCGAATCAGAGATACTTCATTATTGGTAAAAGGGACACGAGCAATGAACCCAGAAAGATTGGAAAATGCAATACAACTGGTTCGTACTTCATCATGCGGCGGAAAAGACAAAATAGACTGATTGAAAACATGGCGATAAATCCAAGTTTTTCAATCACGCTATGCACGATGAAGTTAGACAATTGCTTATCAAATAGCGCTAATTGGATATCTGCTACCGGCTTAAAAGAAGGGTTAATTGTCCGGTCGCTATCTTGGATGATACTCAACTCCCATGCCTTTATTTCCTCTTGGATTATTGGTAAGTCATCAAGTCTTTTTTGCATAAGCGACAGTTCGTAATAAGGGTACTTTAAGTCTGAATTTACTTTCCCCTTTGAATACCCATAGAGCTCAAGGGCATCTGATTTGGGTGTTAATGTGGCGAGTAGGTCATATGAGTTTTCGTTGCGATTTCGTACTTCAACTGAAATCCACGCTGTTGAGGTATGGCTTTTAATTTTTGAAACGGACTCGGCTATCTCATAGTCGTCTGAAATGAGCATAAAACATCGAGAAGAAAGCAACACGAGCACCGAAGCGGCTATTAAGGCCCAGCTCAGTTTCTGCCTGAATCTGAATCCAATCATTCTAAGTAACACAGCTTTGAATCGGCGAGTCATGTTGTGAGGTGATCTGATAGTTCTCATCGTGGTTTGGTTCCTTGAGGGTGAATTACACCTAATAAGCGAAACACTCCCATCGCTGATTATGTTTTCGCTATTACTTCTGAATACGACTTAAACTGAGGTTTCTATGAAGCAAAGGAATAGTGAATATGATGGTGGTGAAATGAACTTGACAGAAATGACCGACAAGCAGCTTCAAGGATTAAACATTTCACCAGAGATGATTGAAGACAGGCGTAGAATAGAACTCAAATCACTTTGGTTGGTTACACTATTGAAAGCGAGCTGGTGGGTAAAGAATACGATAGTCTTCCAAGTTGCATGGATGCTAATAGTCAGCCTCGTTCCACTACCAATCGAAGTTACGTTTATTTTTGTACCATATCTAATGAGCTTAGCGACTATAAATCTATTGATGTTAGTCGTATGGAAATGGCCGGACCGGACTGAAATTGAAAGTCTCATTAGGTGCGATATTCAAGAAGAACTGCATAAAAGGCAGTCATTTGAAGCATAAGGAATCAAAAATGCGGCTTAACACAAAAGTAAACCATTCACCGTATTGAAATGAGACAACTCCTCATGCAAACTTTCTGGTTCATAAGGATATGAAGGATTTTGTATATTATGGACTTCTACGACCCATATTCCCCAAAACTAGAAACTGATCTATCACACAGTAAAAATAATCGCATTGAGCAAAATACGAAGTTACCAGTCGTGCGTAGAAAAGTCGCGGGCTTTGATATGTGGTTACCCGTAGGAGTTACTTTCAATAAAAGTTTGAATCTATTCACAGCTCGTAGAATTATTCGTGGGGAAGTGCTAATTAATAAGTCTTTTGTCACGCCTAAATCAGATACAAAGCGAACTAAGGCCGATTACGCTACTGCTGCTGTTCAAGCTATTAAGACGATGTATAAATCCCACCAAGAGAGGCCAGTTGCAACTGAATCTCCAAAGGGTTTAAAGAGAGGTCGGAAGGCAAAGCAAAATTCAATTAATGTCAGTATTGTAAGCCTAAAACCCAAAAAGAAAACGGTTTGCCCTGCGCTTATTTTTAAAATCCGAGTTACTTTGAATGGCATCAGAAAAGATATTTCTCGATCCATAAATCTACGTGACTTTGACCTAGAAACGGTTCTTGGTAAGTACGCGGCGATGAATGAACTTGTTCCAACCTGGCTTGCCGAAAAACGAAAGCCAAGAAGTAACGAACTGAATAACCTCACGCCCCGAACTCCCAATGATGACCAAAGAGCTTTGGCACTTAAAGACATCAGAACCGCACTGAAATTTCTAAAAGATAATTACGCCGAGAAAAAACGATTCGTACAGGTTGAAGTCAGTGACGAACAAAGTCTGATTTTAGGCAACTCTAACATCGTTGTTCAGCAATCGTCTTTTTCAGGGGAAAACGATATATACACTGATGTTGTAGAGCTACTGCGTATTTATGCAGAAAAGAACTTTCAAAATATCGATCATGATGTTTACAGCTGCACTAAGAAGATTCAACCCACTACGGGTGTTCCAGGTTTAATGGTATCCATCGACAAGCGCCGACAGGCGATTGTTGTTCAAGCAATACTAGGAAAAAAAGAGTCAGGGAGCTATCTAGTCAAAGAATATTCAGTGAAAGCGCATGGTGTTAAAGGGGCTTTCACCAAAGCGATTGATACCCACTTTGAAGCTTTCAACTTAGAGACGCATAATTCTGTCAAAAATCGCTTGTACTCAACATTTATTGGGCATCTTGTTCAAGTAGTACCGAAAAGTCTACTTCAACAAATTTCCCAAGAAATCCCATCAATCGTGGCTACGGTCGTAAAAGGATCTGTAGAGCTTTCTGATACCATCAATAATGTTGAACTGCACCGCCAAAAGGTCCTCAATACACCGGACGAACGAACCGGCACTATTGGTATGAAGCTTCGGGTGTCTAGAACTAGAGCTCGATTACATGGATTGATAGGCTTTGACGAAAAGACAGGGCCGATATACCGACGATACGCATTGGACACACATGGTATAAAAAAGGCGTTCTATCTGGCCAAAGAAACGCATATAGAGAGCTTTGATTTACCAAAACTTTCAAAAGATGAGTTAGATGATGCTTACCGTCATTTCTTCAAATCAGTAACGACTAATGTCTCCAGCGACCTTCATTTCAAGTTCAATAAAGGCTACTTAAACGAAGCTCCTCAGGCTATCAAAGAGGAAGAAAAACCCGAGTTGACACGTTCAGAGCGTCGTAAGCTCGGCATAACTCAGCTAAAGCAGCTTAATAAGAGATTAACCCTGCTTAAAGAGTCAAAAGATTACCTTACTGATGATTATTCGGACTTCGGCTTTGAGTCGCCGTTAGAGTTTAATTTCCTAGCTAATTGCACTGGCTGTGGTGAAAAGCCGGTTGAATCAAGAATCGAAGATCAACATACCGTTAGTTGTAATACTTGCTTTACCAAGAAAGTCACTTCGGACTCGAACTTTAAAGCTCGTTCTGCTTGGGCATTGCTCAATTGGCAGGATGTGAGTGTTAAGAGAATCCCGCATTTTTATCTAAACAAACGCTCTTTAGCCGCAAACAAAGCTTACCTTGAACGTGTTCTTTCATTTATTAAGGTCGAACTTGAAATCGCGTCAATAAGAACGCAAATTCACCGCTTGGCAATAAAGCATAACGTGAAAGAAATGAAAATGAAGAAGCCGGGTCAAGGCTTCCAAACAAGACTGGCAGCATACCTAGAGTGGGCAAAACTTGCCGAACTAATTATCAAACGAGACTTATCAACCTCCTCGGTCTACGGTGAACAATACGCTACATCAATCAATATTTGACGGCGTTTACTCAGCCCTCACGAAAAGGAAAATCTCGCCATGAAAGGACGTTGCCCAAATTGCAATACTGAGTCTGAGTCGATTCCTCTGAGTAAAAAGTGTTCTCAATGTGGGGGTTTCTCAAACGATTGGTTTGTTTATGATTGGGTAGGTTACAGCAGATACAAGAGACTAATGATTTGGGGTAATTGGGTTGTTTTGGCATTGTGCTCTGCTAATTTTTTGACAATTGTTCTAGGCTCTGCCGATCCAATTCAGTGGCTATTTTGTTTGCTCATTATTCCATCAACAGTGAGTTTAATTAATTCCTATCAGGCAATCGCTAACCCTGAACACTATGATGGGCATCGTTTAAAGGATTTAAGCTCATGGTTTCCTTATTTGTAAAGGGCTAACAAACAATTTATGAATGATTACGAAGATTTGGCAATTTGGGTTCAAGCTGGCTTTCATGATTATAGTGTTCCAATTGAGTATAGCGGCTGAGTAATTCACAACTTATTTGGGCGTTATGCGACTCACAGAAGGAATTTCAAGTGGAAGAATTAATTGATGAATTAGTTGCTGGTGGCTACGAAGTATCCGGCAGCAATTCAAGCATTAGAGTGAAAATGGGGGGATTAACGGGTAAGGCGATTATTCGGAAAAGTGCCTATTCAAACACTTTTGTTTTGTCGAGTCATACTTGGACTCAGCTTATCGCTTTGACAATTGCGCTTTCTTCAATTCTATCGTCGATTTATAGCCAATGGGGGCAGGCAGAGTTAAGTAGTGCAATGTGGTTTAGTTTTTCGGTTGGCATTCCCGTGGTGATAATGGGTTTTGTATCCGCAATTATTGCTGAAATTCATTTGCTGCCTGTTCGAAAGATCGTAAGAATAGCCAATTCCAAGTTATCACCACCAGCTGCATAACAAACATTTCAAGTATATTCGCAACGATCGGCGCTATGTATTACTCAAGGTATTTTGAATGAGTGAATCCAAAACCATAAGAAAACTCAAAAATGAGCTAATTAAAACAATGCCTTACTTTCCAAATACGAAAGAAGTGAAGGAAGAGCTAGAAGCTCAAAGTTGGAGCTCGGTATTGTTTCATTACTTGAATTGGTCGGCTCGTCTGATACCTACTAGAAAACGAAAAGTAGCTATAAAACCTTATCTAACTATGGACTCAAGGTGGTCGGAATGTGAAGCCGATGTACTTCGTATCTTAACGAAAGCGTCTTTGGGGCATGATCTGACAGATCATTTGTCTAATAGTGTGCTGTCAAAAGGGTATACATCGAAAGAAAATATTCAACGCCATAATGACTCATGGCTGGATAAAGACCAAATACTAAATACAAAAGGTTTTTATCATCTGCACTTGAAATCAGGAAAGTCGAACAAGGGTAATATAGTACTATTTGTACAAGTTACTCGTAATGAACTAACGGCTGTAGCATTATTTGATCACTCTGTATTTGACTCTGGTTCTCCAGTGTTGTCACCCGAGAGAGAAAGAATGACGCGTATATATGATGACATCATTTCTGAAGATTTGGCTCCCGGTTCTGTGTATATGTCACATCCGATAACAACCTCTGGGCATCCGATATTTTTGCACTCTATGGCACAGCAGTACATACATGTGATTAATCAAGTTGATAGCAGATTGAACGACTCAGCATTTCATAGTGAGTTGTATGAGGGTAATGAACATCCAATACCAAAAAAGCCAAAGTTTTGCTGGCACATTGAAGGGCTAGATCTTGGGGTCTATGAATCGAAAACTCATCATTTTTTCATTTACAGATATGGTCACATTTAATTCTAACAATCGATTTAGACAGATCGCCACCTTTTGTATTCTGAGCTCTAATCAAGTTTTGGCCTGTTAGGTGGGTGCTCTATTCATAACTTACTATGGGCGTTAAGAGCATTTCTGTTATTTTTGAAGTATCTCGAAGTGAATAGGTGCCTAGTTGTGTATTCTTCTCCATGTTTTGGAGGAAGAACATGAGCTATGAAAGGAAGTTAGAGCGTGCATTTAGCGAGCTAGAAACTGCTCGGATCTGGAAGTGCAATTACAACCCAATGTTGCACCAATGGCTTAGGAAAGCCGGTTTCAAGTTGAGGCCACCATTCTATGTCCCGTTCTGGCGTAATTTATGGGTTCGTTTCGTTGAGAGCTTCATATTCTTTTTTACGCTAATGTCTTTGCTTGGATCTTCGCGAGCTGAAGCCTCCGAATTTCATCCACTTTATGAATCGTTGGTGGCAAGCTCATTTTACACAGTGATCATGTGTTTGTATTACCTTTGGACGTCCAAGCGGTGCGATTTGAGTGATTGGGATAGGCTTTAGTGATTGCGACCAAGTTTTAAGTTTGTGTGGTGGTTTTACTCACAGCAAATTGAGCGATAAGTGTTTCAACAAGCGTAGGTATAATCATGGAAGAATCTACAATCAAGAACATTGATCAAATGATCGAGAGTATCGACAAGTACAAGCTTCCAATATTTGATGAACACTTTGCTCGTAGGAGCAAAGAAAACGAAGTAAACCTCGTTAACCCCGACGGTCTGCTCCGTCATTTAGCAACCCTAGTTGTATATAGTCAGCAAGCTAGGTCAAAAAGTGTTGGACAGATAATACATAGTGGTGCACTCGATAAGGCGTTCCTCAAATTTAAGGTAACAGAGGTCTCAAAATTAAACCCTTGTGATGTGGTAGATGCTCATTGGCAAAACATAAAAGGTATTCGTCAGCAGACAAAAGTCTTTCACATCGTCATGCTTGCCAGAAAAATTTCAAAGATAAGTGAACTGCTAGTGAGCTCTTCTATCCCAAAAAGCATTATGACCGATTCTGACTTAGAAGCCTTTTGGGTAGGTTTTCAAAACCTTAAAAAAGAGTTTGAAAATAATAGTGTTCCCTTTTTTAGAGGAACAACATCACTATTACATTTACTGACTTCATTGGGCTATGACTGTATAAAGCCGGATTCTGCAGTGATTAAGGCTGCTCGAATCTTGGAGTTTCTAAAAACAGAAAAGCCCCCTACTGATAAGGAATTGATTGGTGTGGTGAAAACGATACAGTCATACTCTATTTTAACCCAAAGAATCAAACCTCCTGTGCTTGACCTGTATTTGCTTGTACTCGGTAAGCAAACTGAAGCCTCTGAATTTGTCTCAAGTTCATACTATAAATCCACATAGCAACCTGACTTCAAGATGGTTTAACTGAATGGTAGCGTTGCTCATTTCTTAACGCGGCGCGATACGCTATTACACATAATAAGGAAATTATATGCCAAGAGGCTACACAAGCATTTCATTAATTGGTGGCAGTTTAGATGGAGAAGTCATTGAAAATATGTCATTGCGAGGACTGCCAACGACTCTTAGTTTTCAGCGTGAATCACATTTTGTGGAAAATGGTGATGGTAGCGTGTCAGTGGTTGAGGGCGAACTATCCAACCATTGGATTTCCTATGTGTGTGAAGTCTATGAAAAGGAACCGAATGAAAAGCATAAAAGTGGGATGAAGTACTCTTATAAAGAGGCTGTGTCCATTGAAAGGTGTAAAGCTAATACGAAGCAAGGCAAACGTTGCCTAAAGCCTGCTAGACTCGGCTCTGACTATTGTAGCGTGGTTCATGAACCAGATTAATTCGCGTATGACTAACAATTTTTGAACCTCACTCACACCTTAATTGCCCGTTACAAGAAAGGAGCATGCCATCGACATTTTACTCGCAAGATCAGCTGAATATGAGAAGTACGTTGATTATGTTCTAAGACAACCGCTCTACGATGGGTCTGATAGGGTTAGAGTAAGCAAGATAATGTGCAGCGTATCCTTGGAGCATGCTGAAAGTTTAAAGATTCTACTCGCTACACGAAATTTTACTTCTGCTCTAGGGCTCTTGAGGCTTCAGTTCGAGAGTCTAGTGCGTGGAATGTGGGTGTTGTATGCTGCTAGTGACATAGCAGTAAGCAAACTTACTGCAGAGTTAAATACAGAAAGTCAAAGACGGGCTAACAACTTGCCGATGTTGAGCGAAATGATTAGCCAGTTACAGAAGAAAGCTCCCAAAAATGCAATAGATCCCATTCTTGAGTTCAAAGAATACTCCTGGAAACCGCTTAGTTCCTACGTTCATGGAGGTCTACATGCCGTTAATAGGCATAGCAAAGGATATCCAGTTGCTATGCTAGAACAGGTTTTGAAAGCTTCTAATGGGGTAAACGGCTTGGTTGCTGTGTTTGGTTCTATTCTCACAGGGCAAACGACTTTAACTCGAGACGTTTATAAATCGTTTGATAAATATGCAGATTGCTTTCAGATGAAGGGGCCAATGGCTTTATAGCTTAAATGTCCCTTTCAGCTGGCGGTATAACCTGAATACTCAACAGCATAATTCTATCGATTTCTTAAAGATAAAGGGTAGCTCCATTGGCCACCCTTCCTTCTTATTTAGTTTGATACTCGCACCGTTCTTGGCGATATCCGTTGGTTTCTTGTGTGCATTTTGACCAGAATCCAACGACTACCAATAGGTTTGTCTTTGTGTTCACCACGGTAATATTTTGGATCGCTTAATTGCCTTAGAAAAGGCGCGACCACACAAGCCTTTTGTTGTTTGGATACACCCTCAATCGAAATCTTCTTGGGCGCATAATGGGTAAAATTCTTGCTTTTGGGTAGGTGGATCAGTTTGAGGCTATCAGGGAAGCCATACGAAAAATCGTCAGGCATTGCTTGTTCATAAATAGCTAAGGCAACAACGAGTTTTAGATACGTGAATTGCTGCACTCGTTCGAATTGAGTTAGATCGGCCGTCATTCCATTTGAATTTATATAGAAGGCTTTATCAAATTCATCAGCAGTCTTGGACTGGAGTAATAACGGTATGTTTTCAAACTCTAAACTCACACACAGTTCGGTCCCATCTTCTGCCCTAAACATGACCTTAATCATTTCTTCCCCTGCGTGGCGGAGTCCTTGTGCTTCGGCGCACAGTTCATCGTAGTAATCGCGGTCACCTACTGTGACCAAAAAGCCCTGTAATGAGGAGCTTTGGCCATCAACCTTTATGCCTTTAGGAAGTGCTACGGAAAAAGTGTTGTGCTCAAATGTCAAATGGCGGCGAGGATCGAGTTTTTTATAGTCGTATTGAAGTTTCAAAAGGTAATCGAAGTCGGCCTTCGAATTAATGAATAATGTCGGACAGCCGTTGCTGTGCAGTCGGCGAAAACAGAGCAAGCTAAGTAACCCATAGGTATCTTGTACAGCCGATAGGGTTTCAATCGTATCTTCAATCAATTGAGATTTAGTCTGAAACCCTAAATCTTTAAGCATGCGTTTGTCTTTTTTGCCCACTGGGGTAAACAGAGAGTCGTAAATCGAATGAAAGAGGTGATACATGGCTAGTTCCTTTGTGGTTCAACTATTGAACACTTTCCCACTTGAAGACCAGCCGACAAGTGGTTGAAATTCGATGTGTACAAGACAAGAGCGAATTTCAACCTGATTGCCGAGTTGTTAGAATGGAATAATGCTTTGCAAGGCAAAGAGCACTACATCGTTTTTGCACTGCTTAATCTTGGTGGGTTCGATGACTCTTCTTTGGTCAATATTTACCAAAACAATGTAATCGGCATGCTTTTCAATCGATTCAAAGTATTCCCCAAACTCTCGGTCTAATGCCTCCAAGAAACCGGTTGGAAACTGCTTTCGCTCATACTGGTAACGTACAAACTTCTGCCTGCCTTGGCCTTTCACGTTGCCGCAGACAATATCGGAAAAACTTGTTGCGTCATCAACGACTAGTGGTTGAGGTTGCGTAATCACTTTTGCAATCGAGGTAGTGGAGCAGAATAAGGCTGTAGCAGCCAATAAAATGGTAGGGAAATTTTTCATGAGGATCTCCATAGCGAACAGTTTGTGTAGACCAAAAGCGAAAAGGGAATTTATCGGGCGCGATGGTACCAACGGCTAAGTTGAGAAACTTCCCTCGAAGTTATTGCACTAGAGCGATCGGTAAAAATGACAGGTACTCCTCCAAAAAACTCGGTTCGGTCATCGTCCAGGCATACGAAATGCTCAATAGAATGACTTTCCACAAACGACAAAACTTCTTGTTCGCGAGTTCCAAGAATAGGAGTGAACCCAACAACAGAAGCCCAGACCTTTTTACCCAAACACCGGGCGAGAAACTCTTTTTCACAAGTGGTTCTCCATGTGCTTGAAATAACGATTTGAACCCCTTTGTGTTCCTCTAGGAACGCTTCAAGTATGGGTAGGTGGCTAAGTGACTCATCGAAGTTCTTATGGCAGACGCCATCTATATCGAGAAACAAAGTCGGGCTGCTTTTAGTCAGGGTGGGGAGCGCCAACTTGTATGCTGGCGTCTCTTTTTTGACAGGCAATACAGGATTCATGACTGCAGGGTTGTCACTAAGAGGCTGATTGTTGAATGGCAGGACAAACTTATTTAGCAACCATAGCGTAATGGCGACAATGCAAAATAAAACAATAAACATAGATTTCACCTGATTAATTAGGGTTGGATTTTTACAAACGTCAGATCAGCTGGTGGTAACTATCAGTTGCAGGTGATGGTTGGGCGGCTTCGCTTTGAGTGCCAGGAGCATTTTTCCTTTTGCTTTCGACTTGAACTTGAAAATTGGCGGCCCACTTATTGCCATTACATTTGACCGACTTAAAGAGCTTCTCGAAATAATAAGGGTGCTCAAGAACATCATGAGTTTCCATGATGGCCAACATCACGGTCGTGATATCGCCGTATTCAGCGTCATCGCCGATTAAGTCAGATTCCCAAAAATCAACGGACTCCTTAACGCCGCATTTCCCTGAATTGAGAGCTTCGAGGATCTTTTCACCAACAACGACAAAATCAGGACTGACACGGAGCAAGTCATACTTGAGGGCTTTGACTTTCAGCTCTTCGAGTGAAGGTGTGGCATCAGAAGCCAGTGAAGAAGCAGATAAAGTGAGAAAAAGCGCAATGAAAGGTATCGATAAGTTAGTCATAACCGCTCCTTTACAGCAAAGCTAAATCGGAAAATCGAGTCGACGTCACTTCGATCACTTTCTTTATTTCGCATGGATGGATTGAAGGTTCTTCTTCGGGGAAGTCTGGGTCGCCAAGGGTTACATTGAGAAGAGCATGCCTTTCACTCAGAGCGCTTGTTAGTAGCTTACGTTTGTCTCTTAAAATGACGAGGTAGCTTTTGTAGGTGACGTTCTTGAGTTGAACTCCGCAATCAGTACAGAAATTGGCATCGCCTGAGTGCTGGTGAATGCCGATTCGGCAGGTAATGTTGGCAGTAATACTGTTGAGTTTCATGGTAACAACCTCTTTTAGAGTGAGTACCACAAAAAGCGAAAACAGTTCTGGTTAAATATTGGGGAATGGAGCCCCACCGGAGTGGGGCCATCAGTGGATCAGATTTTAAACTGACGAACCAGTTTGTTTAGAGAAAGGCTCTGGGTTTCCATTTGCTGAAACCTGTCAGCGGCTTGAGATACAACTTGAACAATGGCGTTACTCGCATCGGCAATTGCTTGAACGTTTTGAGTGATCTCGTTACTCACTGTGGACTGCTCGGTTGCGGCATTGGCAATGATGTCTGTCTTTTCAGACATATCTTGGATAGCCGTTTCGATGGAGCTTAAACTATCGTTAGCTTGCGCGGCGCTGCCTATTGTGTGGTTAGAACTCGCAATGGATTGTTCCATGACATCTACGGCTTGCTTTGCACCGTTTTGCAGTCGTTCAATCATAGAGTGAATTTCACCGGTACTTTCCTGGGTTCTGCTGGCTAATGAACGTACCTCATCTGCGACAACAGCAAAGCCTCTGCCTTGCTCACCGGCTCGGGCTGCTTCGATGGCAGCATTGAGCGCCAATAAGTTTGTCTGCTCGGCAATACCACGGATTACTTCAAGTACAGAGCTTATCTTATCAACGTCGTTATTCAGCTGGTTGATCACATCCCCTGCAGTTTCCACGTCGTTAACTAAATTAGTGATCTCATTGATCGTATTTTTGATCGTGTGAGAAGTCGCTTCAACTTGATCATTGGCTTGATGGGCAGAGCTGGCCGTAATGTTGGCATTTTCGCAAACAGAGTGAGAAGCATGCTGCATTTCAGCGACCGCGGCGGCAACCGCTTGGCTATCCGCTTGCTGAATGGAAGTGGACGTTGAGATCTGAGCGGTGATTTTTTTGAGCTCATGCAATTCATCGTGAATCGACTGGCTAGTTTCAGTAACTTTGGCCACGGTGTTTTGAATTGTATGGACGAACGTATTAAAGGCAACAGAAATATCACCAAGTTCATCGTTTGAGTTTGATACAAGTCGTTGTGACAAATCACCATCACCACTGGCGATGTTTTGCAGGGCTACTTTCAATGCTGAAATTGGTTGAATGACTGTTTTGTTGTAAAGCATGAGGATCACTAATGTCAGTACGACAATGAGCGCGATGCTAAACTCTAGCGCACGTTCGCCGAACAAACGAGCGTCGGTGATTTCCATTTCCAGTTGAGAAATCTTCAGCTCGATTGCATCCCCAACCACATTCAGATCATCTCTGGCAATCGAAAACAGACGGAATGCCTCTAAGCGATTTTCATAAAAGGCATCAGCCCAATTAACTTCGTCAGATTGTTTGATCATTTCATAGTTGGACAACCATTGGTTGGTGGATTGAACCATGGTGTCGACATCATTCATGAAGTTAGTCGGCATAAATTCGGCTATGGCCGCGGCACTTTGTAGTCGCGGCGCCGCTCTAAATGCGTTGTCGTCATATTCAAATTTGTGCACTTCAAATTCTTGGCGAGAATCTGCGATTGTCATGCCCGACACCGCGTAACTGGCCTGGTACAAATCTCGGTACGCATCGTTCAAATTGACAGAGGCTTGGTTCGCGCTGCTCAGCTGCTGAGTCAGATCGTTTTGGAGCCAAGCGTATTTAATGTTGATTCCTGAACTGAACAGAAAAAGGGCGATGATTAAGAAGAGGGGGAGGCGTAGTTTGTTTTTGATGGTGATGTTCTTCATCATGGAAAGTCCTTGTTTCATATGCAGTTATGATACGATGTTTCATTAACATATGAGCAGGTTTGACTATACGTATGCGATCCAAGTCTCGCTTTTATGACGAATTATTTCACCTCAAAAAATAAATGCTTTCGAGCCCAATTGCGCGGGCAATTAGTCGATGGAATTAATGGCGAAATTGTCTTCATTTTTTCGCTTATTAGTGTGGTTTTCAGTAGAACCAAAGGATATTGAGTGCCGGTTTGGAAGATCACATAGAGCATGGGTTTTGTCGGATTTCGTAGGTTATTGGTCAAATCGAGCAAAACTGCATACATACCTACAAGGGTATGAGCAGTAATACGGGCGCTCCGCATCAACCTCCTGCAGAATCCCCGAGGAACGAGGGATACCCAACCTTAGGCGTGCGCTGCGGCCTGTTTTTTTCGGTTTTTTTTTATTTTTTTTGTTATTTGTCGCGGTGGTCTTCAGTGTGAACGTGAAACTTAAAGCGGGCGCGGATAGGGTATTAAAGCGTGTGACTATGGTATGTTTTTCGGTGTCTAGATTACCAGATAGAAATGTAGGTATGTATGCACTTTTGGTGATTTAGGGTTTCGCTAATAGGTATAACTACATTGGATATACGAAATAGGCAATTCACTATGAATGAAAGTAGGATCATCAGTTCAGTAATTTTCACCGCGACGCGAGCAGTAGCCGAAGGCGTGCAACCACCCATTCAAATTAAAATGAGTGCAACGAATATGACCGAGTTCGAGCGTGAGAAGAAGACCTTTGATGATGATGTGCTAGTCAACCTTGCTTTAGAACAGGTGGAAGTATCTGTGGATGAGAGCTGTCCTGACAATGAAATCTATGCTTGTGTTCCGATGCATTAATTGGACATTACTTATGGTTATGAGTGGACAGTATGAAAGCAAGTTTGCCAAATTTTTCTTTGCTGACATTAAGAGAGCCTAATCTAAAAGCGGAGGCAATTGCCCCCGCTTATCTATATAGATTCAATGCCCTAGCTAGAATTTACAGTTTCGCCGCTAAATCTTTATCGACGGATAAGGTTTGTTGGCTAACAGCTTGGTACAGGTAAGGCTTCCATGTCGGTATATCTTCCCAAGCATCGATCTCTAAGTGAATGGTTGCTTCACGTTGAGGGCCAAATAGCATGTATACAGGAACAATATTACCTTGTTGAACGCTATCCCAAACTAAGCCATCGACATCAGGGTAAGTCTCATATATTTGCTTCGCTAACGTCCTGGCATTATCCATACATCTCATTTGGGACTTATTGAACAAATCATCAAAAGTCATATCCCAAAACGATTCTAGACCACCTTTAAGATATGCAGAACGACAATCAGCCAGAGTCAAAGATTCCTCAAAAGAAATCGTAGCCACAGCTAAGTCATCGAACTCCTTCGCCGACAATGTTTTGTTAGCTCTAGTCGCTTGAGGTCTTAACACCGTTTCAAAATAAGCCGTTTCTTTCGTGGGTGCAATGTACAAAGCCGGCACAGCTTTTCCATTTGAGCGAAACGGAGAGAATCGGCCCTCAACGGTAGCGCCATTCTTAAAAGTCGCCCTAGTATCCGAGATGAAATCCACGTTAAGAAATGGGTTTGGATCAATTGCGGTATAATTGCGGTTACCTCTATCGTCAAACGACTTTCTTAATGCACGATAGAAATGACGCCCTGGCTCAATTGTTAATAAGGGCGGAGTATTATTCATTGTCTTGCCCTTCAGCAACAAAGTCCAAACTAGCTAACGTACTCTCAGACTTGAACAGACCTGCCAAGTAAAGTAGGTCACCTTCTAATTTTGGTTGACTTAATGCTTGAGCTGGCGTGCACTCCAAATCCTCATCAAAGGTTGTCAGCCATTTATATACGCCCCAATCATTTAGACCATCGAGCATGCGGCAAAGCTTTTCTACAGGTGGGTACACACCCAAATTAATCGGGTCGAACTGGAAAACCGGTATTTGGATATTACGAGAATTGCCAAAGTAAAAGCCAATTATCTTGTGCTCTTTTTTAAGCTTTCCAACCAACCTTGATGGGTTAGCTGCACCTAATTCACCAAACATTGTTGCAGCTTGCTTTGCTTGAATGAGAGGGTAATCTTTTGCTCTTGCCTCAATCTCGTTCAAGTCTTTCGCAATAAGATACTGTGTCTCATCAATATTAGAATGAGGCTTAATCGCTTCTTTAAAATCATCAAAGCTACTCTCAGCGTCTTTTTGAAGCAGGTTTAACATACGATCAAGTGAGCCGTGGTCTATGTACTGCTGCATTACACGCATAGCACCACTCATCATTTCGACATCGTTTCTACCCAGTCGTAATCTTTGATGGATTGCTTCAGAACCACCAATATAGGTGCGACCTTCCACTTTACTCATGGTTTTGCCGTCTATGATTACTGTTTTACCTTGTTCCACAAGCTTACGAGCTTCGGATTTGGATTTAGCGAGCACAGTGCCTTGAGTGTTTTCACTCTCAGATGCTTCTTCATCGAATGCCATTAGCTGACACTGAAGAATGTACTGCTCTGCTTCTTTTGAAATATGCATGATCACTTCCTACTTGCTGTATTAATGTAAATTCTAGCACACATATAACATAAATACAGACCTTGATTGTTTATCCACCAATTTCCATCTTTTAATGTAGAAAGGCAGGGTTGATAAACAGGTCGCCAGAATGATTACTGAACCGCTTAAAGGAGCCTTTTACATATTCAACAATTTTTTCGATTGCTAACCAGTTC
Source organism: Vibrio penaeicida (assembly GCF_019977755.1). NCBI lineage: Bacteria > Pseudomonadati > Pseudomonadota > Gammaproteobacteria > Vibrionales > Vibrionaceae > Vibrio > Vibrio penaeicida. The sequence goes on from NZ_AP025146.1 coordinate 49,192, forward strand.
CGTCCAGTTGATTCGCATGCTTGAGCGACAGCACCACTTCCATAATATGGGTCGATGACTAACCCCCCTACAGGACATAAAAACTGAACTAAGGTTTCACACAACTTATACGGCAGTACGGCAGGGTGACGGGGAAGCCCCATTTCGTCACAATATTTGTGTACCTTACGATTTTCAGCGCACGTATTCGCAAAATAGAAAGCGTTAGTCATTATCTTGCCTTTACTCAGATCTGTTCTGGAATAATCGCCAATCCGTTTATTGTGTTTTCCACTCGCGCTCTTCGCTGCGCGTTTCGTACCGCCCATTTGAACAAACTTTTTATGACTTTCTGTATGGCTGAGTCTGACTCGGCGATTATCACTCATAAGATGGTCAGCATCGTTGGTAAAGTGCAAAATCGTTTCGTATGAGTTTTTCAGCATCACAGGTCTTTTACTTGTCCAAGCAATTGGCCCTGGTGCTTTATTACTTATCCAGCTGTACTTATCCACCAGCTCTAATCCTACATCCGTCATCGCCAACGTAAGGCGCTCTACATGCGTAGTTCGAGCTGGACGATTGGGTTTAAAGCTATCAATCCCAATAACCAATGCAATACTGGCGCCTCTTGCTAATTTCGGCAGCAGTAAGCTGATTGTCTCCATGATAAAATCGACCCATCGCTGTTCATCGGTTGGACCACCGTAATCTAGCGAGCTCTGTAGACAATAGGGCGGTGATGTCAGACAAAGTTGAATTTCCCCGTCCAAATACTCGTTGTTTAGTACTGTTTTATTATCAGCACAAATAAGAAGCCCAAGCTCCGTTGATAAAGCGATAACCGCTTTGCTTTTTTCAACTGTGTGTAGCTCTGATTTGGCCTCTTCATCGAGTTTCCACACTCCCTTTCCGCAGTTTACGAGAAGTTTTTTATGCTTTAGCGATTGTTGAATCCATCTGATTTTACGTTTGAAAACATTACACTTTTGACTGCCAACCATCTCGTTGAATTTTGCAATGTCGACACCAAGACTTTTTTCAACGTACTGATACAGTTCGTTTTGCTTTAATTGGCCACCGCTATCTAGATAGGCTTGTTGAACAGTTTCGAACAATTCAAGCTGCTGTAATTTCTGCATGTTGGGGTTTTACCTTTACAATAAATGAACTTTAAAGGTACAAGTGACTACACATCCGACAATTGCTTGAGTATTAACCCAACCAACTCCTTAACTTTGACTCTGAAGTGCTTATGAACGGTAATCCCGCAATACCCACTAGCCTCAATAATCACTCCTGTCTTTGAACAACAAACCACGGTAAAGCCTTTTGAGAGCGGGTTGCCTTTCTCGGTAAACGTAAAGGCAAAGCACTCACCATTGATTAATGCATTTACCACCCGATCATTAACCAAATCATGACGCTGTACGTTTGAGACTTTCATCAATTCATTGAGATTCGTGAGGATATGGAGCTCCCAGCCGAAACTTTTGAATGTGTTCTGTTTGACATTAGCTATTTGTCTTTTAGAGATTTGAGGGTTGAACAATGTACTCGAGTTAAACTCCACACTAGGAAACTTTTCTAATAGATAGGGATGTAAGGTGTAAATCAATTTGGAGGTGTGTGACATAACCAGCTCACAAATCTCATTCACAATTTTCTCTTTAAGTATGTGATGTTCAATATCGGTAATCTCACATATTAGCTTTAAACAATCTCTGCATACTCGCGCGCGGAGGGCAGTTTGAGGTAAAAGCATTTCAATAATTGCCTTCAATACTGGGCCTAAAAGAACGGCTAGGTTCGCAAATTTCTCGCTTCCTATCGATAGCGCGAGAGGTAGGGCTTTGACATTTGCTAGCTCTTCAAACCAGACCTCATGATTTTTTGGAAATGCCTGCCTGATAGCTTGGATCTCATTAATACCCAAATATCGATCTTCCAAATCAGTGTTCATACCGGCTTTTAAAAACTGAATCTCGCTGGTGGATGGATTATCAATGATGGCATTGGCAAAATCTGAAGAGTTGTTCAGCAGCATTAAGTCGGCTAATGAATGTTCACTTTCGTGTAATTGAAGTAAGGACGAGTAGCTTTGCATCAATTCAGGTAAGTCGGTTAGGTCGGTTCTGTTTGATACGATTCTTAACGCAGTCTTTAATTGAGTAGGTGGAATAACTAGGGCGCTTTTAGCGCATTCCTCAATTAAGGTTATACACTCAAATATACTCAATTCGGGGCTGTTAAAGAGTAGCAACCATAACCGCATTTGTTCTTGAGCATTGGGTAATGGGTGCTCAAAAAGGGTTAGCGCAAGTTTCACATTAAGTGCTCTAGACTGAGTCAATCCAAATCGGATATCTCGCTTCATTTTTATCTCAAAGTCATTGTACTTTGATGAAGCATCTATCCTTGTGAGCGCCTCTATCCTGAAGCAGAGGTTATCACTTAAATTGAGGTGGTTATGCAAAGCCAAGGCATCCTGCAATGTCATTGAATCTTGACAACATTTCTCTAGCAGGCGTTCACTCGTATTGGCATGCTTTAGCAAATAGTAACGGCATTTGTTTAGGCCAATTTTATCTGCAACGACTTCTAACGACTCACTCGGTACGCTTTGGTTTTTAAGCAGTTGATTTAAGCTCATCGGATGGGTTAATGAGTTGGCCAACATACCCAAAACGGAAGGGTTCGTTCTTTCATCTTTGATCAGCTTATTAAGAAAAGTCGATTCGAGTCTGTCCTTTATTTCGGTGGAATTGTTGATGAGTACCAGTTCATTTACATAACTCAGTACACATGTGGGAACATCGTCACCTCGCGTGACCGCGAGTAACCAATCATTGCTACTAGCGGCAATCGATCTCAATACCTTTTCATAAGGTACTTCCTGAATCATTTCTTCAATTAATTTTTCTGTTTGATCTGGGTAATCATGGATTGAACGTTTGATCATGGTAGGTCCTCTTTTACTCCCTACTAGCGAAAAGCTTTTCGCTTGTATTGGTGCACCTAAGTAATAAGGAAACCAATATGAAATCGCTTAAACCCCTAATCACCATCGCTTGCATAGGTCTGGTGCCGATGATTTGTAGTGCTGCTGAGTATTCAGACCCAAAACCATTAGTTTCAAATGGGGCCGATACCCCTGCATCTGAATACAACGACTACTTGATACACTTCATCGCAAACGACACGAAATATTGTACTGGTCAATTTATTAGCCCTAAATTCATTCTCACAAACGCGCATTGTGTGGATATTCCTGATCCGTTTGGCGAGCCTAAACTTAGCATGGACATTACCGTTTTCGGCGGCATGAATAAATTCGACTATTCTCGTGTCGTTGCTCAAGGCACTGTGCCTGTCCACCGTCTAGTCCACCGCAATATGAATGTAATTGATGAGTATCTGGACTATTTTAACCCTATTGTTAATGCCTTCATTAGCCGATGGACTAACGAGCTCTATGGCGAACAATTCAATGGAAAGATGATTTTCGAAGGTCTTGCACCATCCCTATATGAAGGGGCTTCTGATTTAGCTCTCATTGAAATGAACACAGAAGTGCCGCTTACTTCTATTGCGTTACCACAACGCTCCTTAAAGCTAGAAGAGGGTATGAGTTTCGATGATTTCAAGCAGAGCAGCATGTTTGCCAATAAGTCTTGGATCATGCGTGGGTTTGGGTCATCGGGGTATGATGATGTTCCAGACCCTACTGTTCTACAGCAATTCAAACCAAATTTTGTGATTGATCCACATTTAGTAGAATGCACTTTTTATACTGAAGGTGACATCGGTTCGCGAATGTGCGACGGGGATATTCCCATGGTGAACGAAGGCTTTGGTGTTCGAATCACACCAAGAATAGAAGCCCTTTCATTGAACAATAAGGCTCCTGAAGTAGCTGCTCAACCAGGGGATTCAGGCAGTGGTGTTTATGAGTCTGGTACAGACAACTTATACTCTATAGCGACTCATCTATATGAGTCGATATCAGAAGATGGCCGCCTTCTTTGGGCAAATGGAATGGTGACCCTAGATCATGTCCTTTTTGAAATTGCGCGAGTCATCGATGACATTGTTGCTCCTACCGACGTCTACCTAGATTCGACGTCAGACACCTCAGTGACTTTTGCCATTCAAAACCACACGCTTGAACGAGTGACATTCGATGAAATGGTTGGGAACCTTGACCTGCTGACTGACTGCGGTTCTGCAGTTGAAGCAACAGAGTCTTGTCTGATTACAATCGACTTTTCCGATGAGATTGCTCATTCGCCTGGAGGGTTTACGCACACCATCAATTTCTCAAACACCTCATCAACCAAAATTCATGTCGGGCCACCAGCCGATGCAAAGTATTCTAGTGAAATATCAGGCGGTAGTACTGGGCCAATCGCGCTTTTAATGACTTTGCTTCTTGGCTTGCGTCGTAAGTCTTTATGGGGTCGTTAAAATGAAGCAGCTATCGAAAATGGAAGTCGTAATATACTGGTTACTGTTGGTGGCCTACGTATTACTGTTAAATGGGGTGGTAATTTTGGCTGAAACTCGTGCTGGTCAAATGCTCGAAGGAGCGTTGACTATCTTGATATTTCTGTCAGCGTTCTTTTCTGTCTGCCAAATTATTGGTGAGCATTCTTCTAGCTATCACTTCTTTAGACCGCGACAGGTTCCGGTCTCCATTGATCTAGTGCTCTTGCTAATTACGGGCTTTGTCGGTTGGCAATTGGACAATTTAATTGTGGTGTTTTCTTGCTTGATATCGGTTTTAACATTGAAAAAAATCGAAACGATCAGACAAACACTCCATCCAAACAATGACGACTCTGTATAACCAATTACCGCATAATTAAGGGGGTTATACCCCCTTTTTCAATTTGGCAATGATTCCCACACCCCGTTTTCCTCAAAAAGTATTTTCGCTTATATCAGTACCTACCACATACACAGGTATTAATATGAACTCTCTAGATCTACTAATGAGCGAGTTGGAAACCACATCCGAACGATCACTGAAATTGGGGTATTTCCACCCTGCATCAACCGAGTACATTGTAAAGTCTGCGGATCTTTCTTCAAATCCTAAGCTGTATCTCAAGTACATCGCGGCGATTGAGCAAGTGATCAAGATGCCTACTATTGGAATGCAAATGCTCATCAAAGCATACGTGAACTCTTCATCACCTCGAAACATTTCCATCCGTAACTACAACTCTGATATCAATGACTGCCCAATTTTGGATCGCTGCCCTGTATTCCACCTGAATTACGCATTGAAAGAGTTGCCAGGGCAAATGACTGCACCAAAAGAGCTTGTGGTTCTTACTCAGCACTTGGCATCGGAAAGGGGCCGTAAACTCTACTTTGAACGACTCAGGTTTCAAAACATTGATGAACGCAAGCCATTAACGGTCGAAGATCTTCGTTCATGGGTATTATTAAACCTCACCAATTATTCCGTGTACGAGTTTGCGCATGGCCAAAACGAACTCATGTTGTGTGTGGGGTAATCAGTGATGTACCTTTTACCCACTTGTCGGCGCTTAATTGGCACTCACAATGGAAGTAAGGCATTTGCCCAATTCCAATATGTTGTATTGACCGCAGCGAAGGAGATCATGTTGTGAGAGACAAACAAATCGCAATGAGTGAGAGTGAACTTGCTGAAATTGGTGGACGTTTTTTTGAATACTTAGGTTACAACCTTTACCCCGAAGTTGTTATTCCCAATTTTAATGGCCGTCCCGATTATATCGGCGTAAAAGGAAGCTTGGTGGCAGCATTCGAGTACAAAAAGTCATTGGGCTTCAATGTACTTGAGCAGCTCACTCGATGGCATAGTGAGTATGTACAGGCGCTAAACAGTGAGTATATGGATGAGTCGAAAAAAGGAATTCCACATTTGCTTATTGCAGTCACTCAAAAGCCGAATAGCCATAGTTCTCGTAGCCGACTTAAACAAGAAATCATCGATCAATATCGGTTAGGACATTTCGAGATATCTAAGCTCGCCAGTGCGTATTGCCATCGTAGAGACAGAGAAAACATACCTGATGGTCAAGTGTACTCATACTACGAATCGTCTTATAAACTTCACCAAGGCGGTTTCGAGTATGAGCTTCGCGAAATCACCGCGCCGCGGATCCAAACGGGCTCGAGAAGAACAGCACACAGAATTGCATTGCACCTCAATCCAGACATGAAAATTGGACAAGCTGGTACCAGTGGTGCTCAAGGTGGGTATATGACGCCTTTTCGCCGCACTATGTTAAAGGTTAAGAATGTTCTTGAACGGGGAGGAGACTGGCTTATGACGGATATTCTAGAAGTGGTGAACAATGAGCTTGGTGGACACCACTACTGCAGCGACACATCAGCACGAAGCGGTATTTCAAAGTTGATTGAAGAACTGGAAATTGGGACAAAAGTAAACGAGTATCCACCCAAATATCGCCTATTTAGTAGAACTTTAACTCCAAGGAAAGATACATGACTGTATTAACCATTGGCAACGTAGTTATAAGAAATGTTCAACATTATTGGGAAGTGGCAACATAGCACTTTGATTTGTTACTGCGAGCTCCATTGCTTAATTGATGAACCAAAAATAGCTCGCAGTACCGTAACCTAGCGGTACCATGCTCAGCACTGATGAATCCCCTAATGATTTTGGTAAAAATCATTAAGTTAAGGTGGATACACATCTTGTCATATGATCAAATGGTTTCGCGAAAAATCAATAATCAGACAACAAGATGTGCGAACTCGATATTTTACACGACTCTCTTTACCAATTCTGCCCCGAATTACACTTAAAACGACTCAACAGCTTAACGTTGGCTTGCCACGCATTACTTGACTGTAAAACTCTCACTCTTACCGAACTTGGCCGTAACCTGCCAACCAAAGCGAGAACAAAACATAACATCAAACGAATCGACCGATTGTTAGGTAATCGTCACCTCCACAAAGAGAGACTCGCTGTATACCGTTGGCATGCTAGCTTTATCTGTTCGGGCAATACGATGCCCATTGTACTTGTTGACTGGTCTGATATTCGTGAGCAAAAACGGCTTATGGTATTGCGAGCTTCAGTCGCACTACACGGTCGTTCTGTTACTCTTTATGAGAAAGCGTTCCCGCTTTCAGAGCAATGTTCAAAGAAAGCTCATGACCAATTTCTAGCCGACCTTGCGAGCATTCTACCGAGTAACACCACACCGCTCATTGTCAGTGATGCTGGCTTTAAAGTGCCATGGTATAAATCCGTTGAGAAGCTGGGTTGGTACTGGTTAAGTCGAGTAAGAGGAAAAGTACAATATGCAGACCTAGGAGCGGAAAACTGGAAACCTATCAGCAACTTACATGATATGTCATCTAGTCACTCAAAGACTTTAGGCTATAAGAGGCTGACTAAAAGCAATCCAATCTCATGCCAAATTCTATTGTATAAATCTCGCTCTAAAGGCCGAAAAAATCAGCGCTCGACACGGACTCATTGTCACCACCCGTCACCTAAAATCTACTCAGCGTCGGCAAAGGAGCCATGGATTCTAGCAACTAACTTACCTGTTGAAATTCGAACACCCAAACAACTTGTTAATATCTATTCGAAGCGAATGCAGATTGAAGAAACCTTCCGAGACTTGAAAAGTCCTGCCTACGGACTAGGCCTACGCCATAGCCGAACGAGCAGCTCAGAGCGTTTTGATATCATGCTGCTAATCGCCCTGATGCTTCAACTAACATGTTGGCTTGCGGGCGTTCATGCTCAGAAACAAGGTTGGGACAAGCACTTCCAGGCTAACACAGTCAGAAATCGAAACGTACTCTCAACAGTTCGCTTAGGCATGGAAGTTTTGCGGCATTCTGGCTACACAATAACAAGGGAAGACTTACTCGTGGCTGCAACCCTACTAGCTCAAAATTTATTCACACATGGTTACGCTTTGGGGAAATTATGAGGGGATCTCTCAGTGCATTGCCTCCAATTCCCATAATTTATTACGCCGATAATAACTTGGTGTAACCTTAAAAATGTACTTAAATCGACGTGTAAAAGATTGTTGGGAATCAAATTGATATTTTAATGCGATCTCAAGGATAGTTTTTTTCGTCAACCTCAACTCAACAGCCGCTTTCGTCAAACGACGAGCACGAATATAGCTAGCCAGTGTGACCCCTGTTACTTTTTTGAACAGCCGCTGAAAATACCACTTGGTATAACCCGCTTTATTCGCCACATCATCAAGCAGTAAAGACTGATCTAAATTATGTTCAATCCATAATAGAACATCTTTGATAACCGTTGTATGAAACTGCTTATCATCATATCTTAATTGGATGTTATTAGCTTTATTTTGATAGCGAGAATGCTGTTCAATATACATAAAATAACCTAAATGTTCTTAAGATTGTCACGACCACATCATCATGATACCATAAACATACTGACGGTATGTTATTTTAAATCTATCATGGAAAATAAAAATCATCAACAAGAAAATTTTAAGAGTACCTATCAATCACTGGTTAACTCAGCACGAATATTGTTTGTTGAAAAAGGCTATCAAGCTGTTTCAATAGATGAGATCTCGGGAAAAGCGTTGGTGACCAAAGGTGCCTTTTATCATCACTTTAAAAATAAAAAACAATTACTCAGTGCCTGTTATAAGCAGCAATTAATTATGATTGATGCCTACATCACAACAAAAACTGATTTAACAAATGGTTGGTCTGCCTTAGAAAGTATATTTGAACATTATCTTGATTATATTATTGATAATAATAAAAACCTTATCCCTATCCAAGAAGTGATGCCTATCATTGGTTGGAATGAACTTGAAAAAATTAGCCTTGAATACATTACTGGTAAGGTAAACGCCATTGTCAGCAAATTGATCCAAGAGAACCAACTTAAAGCTTATGATGATGATGTGCTTAAAAACTTACTCAATGGCTGGTTTATGCATATCGCAATACATGCGAAAAACCTAAAAGAGCTTGCCGATAAAAAAGGCCAATTTATTGCTATTTACCGCGGCTTTTTATTGAGCTTGAAAGATAAATAAAATAGATAGGTTTTATTTGAAGCTAAATCTTCTTTATCGTAAAAAATGCCCTCTTGGGTTATCAAGAGGGTCATTATATTTCGCGGAATAACATCATTTGGTGACGAAATAACTAAGCACTTGTCTCCTGTTTACTCCCCTGAGCTTGAGGGGTTAACATGAAGGTCATCGATAGCAGGATAATAATACAGTAAAACGCTAAACCAATAATCCAAATCCAGCCATCCCAAATTGGTAGTGAATGATTATAAATAACAGCAAACAGTAATGGGCCAATAACACCGGTTGCATTGTTAAGGCTCACCAATAATCCCTGTAAAGCACCTTGCTGATGACTCTTTGTTTGGATAGACATCACTCCCTGTAATGCAGGTAAAGCGATCCCACCACCAGCCAATAAAATTAAAACAGGGAAAACTAACCAACCTTCAGATATAAACGCTAAAAAGGCAAATGCACTACTATCTGCAATAAATCCGAGCAGTACTGCCGTTTTTTCGCCCCATTTAGTGGCTATTCTTCCTGCCACAAAGGCTTGGAATACTGAGTGTAAAAGACCAAGACCCGCTAATGAAAAGCCAACCATCATGCTATTCCATCCAAAACGATTTTCGGTAAATAGCACCCACACCGTTGCGGGAATTTGGCCTATCAATTGCGCTGAAAAATAAATAATCAACAAAATGGGCATCGTTTTAAATAAAGTGATGTATACCGAATTCGATTGCGTCTCAACCCCTACTTCGGTATCTGTATTATCACGTGTATTTTTGGTTTCACGGAACCAAAACATAACCACAAGGAAAGTGACAATATTTAGCAACGCAGCGATAAAAAAGGGACTATGCGGTGAAATCTCTCCTGCAAAACCACCAATAATAGGCCCCGCTATTAAACCAAGCCCAAAACTTGCCCCTAACCAACCGAACCACTTCACGCGTTGAGAAGCTGAGGTGGTATCGGCAATGACCGATGCCGCGACAGCCCCAGTAGCTCCTGTGATCCCTGAAAGCAAACGGCCTAAATACAGCATCCAAAGCGCACTTGAAAAAGCCAGCAATAAGTAATCCAGCGATGCGCCTATTAATGACAACAACAGCACTGGGCGCCGACCAAATCGGTCAGACATTTTTCCAAGCCAAGGAGCAAAGATAACCTGCATTAACGCATAAAGTGCAAGCAATACGCCAAAGTGGTTAGCGATATCTTCCGAAGCAATAAATTCACGTAATAACGTTGGCAAGACTGGCATGATAAGGCCAATCCCCATGGCATCGAGTAACGTAATTACCAATGCGATCTTTGTCGAACTATTCATTTCACTTTTCTCTATCACTGATAGGGAGTGGTAAAATAACTCTATCAATGATAGAGTGTCAACAAAAATTAGGAATTAATGATGTCTAGATTAGATAAAAGTAAAGTGATTAACAGCGCATTAGAGCTGCTTAATGAGGTCGGAATCGAAGGTTTAACAACCCGTAAACTCGCCCAGAAGCTAGGTGTAGAGCAGCCTACATTGTATTGGCATGTAAAAAATAAGCGGGCTTTGCTCGACGCCTTAGCCATTGAGATGTTAGATAGGCACCATACTCACTTTTGCCCTTTAGAAGGGGAAAGCTGGCAAGATTTTTTACGTAATAACGCTAAAAGTTTTAGATGTGCTTTACTAAGTCATCGCGATGGAGCAAAAGTACATTTAGGTACACGGCCTACAGAAAAACAGTATGAAACTCTCGAAAATCAATTAGCCTTTTTATGCCAACAAGGTTTTTCACTAGAGAATGCATTATATGCACTCAGCGCTGTGGGGCATTTTACTTTAGGTTGCGTATTGGAAGATCAAGAGCATCAAGTCGCTAAAGAAGAAAGGGAAACACCTACTACTGATAGTATGCCGCCATTATTACGACAAGCTATCGAATTATTTGATCACCAAGGTGCAGAGCCAGCCTTCTTATTCGGCCTTGAATTGATCATATGCGGATTAGAAAAACAACTTAAATGTGAAAGTGGGTCTTAAAAGCAGCATAACCTTTTTCCGTGATGGTAACTTCACGGTAACCAAGATGTCGAGTTAACCACCCTTTAGATTCATAAAGCGAAAATAATGCGGCTCCAACGTACCCACCTAAATGGAAACGGCGTTCACTCCAATCTAAACACGCACAACAGATTTTACGTGAATGTTTGGAAGGAACGTCAATTCCCATTTCATGAAAATATTGAATACCACTTAATGTGATCATTGAACCATTTTCAGTGATCCATTGCTGTTGACAAAGGGAATCATAGATCTTAACGGCAACTTCGCCAGCTAAATGATCATAGCAAGTACGTGCTTTTCGTAAATGCACTGGCGTGGAAACTTTGGCATGTACGCCATGGTTTAAGGAGATCCCCATCATACTTTCCATCAATTCAGCAATATCTTTTCCTGCTAGCCGAAAATAACGATGCTTGCCTTGAGCTACTACTGTGATTAGCTGGCAATCTAATAATTTAGATAAATGACTGCTCGCCGTTGAAGCTGATATATTCGCCACAGAACTTAGCTCAGTGGCCGTCCAAGCTCGCCCATCCATCAAAGCACTGAGTATTTTAACTCGTGAAATGTCAGACATAGCCGCCCCTATCGCGGCTATTGAGGACTCAAAGGTAACCTCTTTTCGTATTAAATTAGCCATCGCAAGTTCACTTTATTGCCCAAGGGAGCGTAACAGATGCAGCCATACTATCATTGTCCGTTATTAATATCAGTTGGTTAGCATGGTCACTGTATTGCACTAAAATATTAATGTTATTCTCCGCCAATACTCGTGCTATTTCGCCAAGTTCCCCCGGTTTTTCCTGTTTTAACTTACGAATTAATGGTGTCCGGATCGCAAGTACTAACAGTCCAGCTTGCTCTAGCGCTATTTTAGCTTCCTTTCCTTGTTCAACAAGAAAATGAGCATGGCATTCATCACCAACCGTAAATATCCCTCCCCCTTCCAATCCAATACCTTTATTACCTAATGTTTTTCCTAGTAATGCTAATTGTCCTATTTGATTATCTAAAACAACGTGAACATCAAACATTATCCTTGTCCTTTTTAAATGAATATTCGCGAGTAATATGAGCAATACTAATTTTGTAAAAATCAAATATTGACTCTCGCCCTTCTTGTTGAGCTTTCGCATGTAAAACATGATTTTTCCATTGCAGAACTGCGTATTCGTTTTCCCACCAAGATAGCGATAACATTTTTCCTTCTGTAGCTAGACTTTGAAAACGTTCAATTGAAATAAAACCAGCTACATGACTTAATAGTGGTCTTAACTCCTCAGCTAAAGTCAAATAGCGAGTTTGTTGGTCGGGTTGTATTTGCACCTCAAATATTACAGCAATCATATTTTTCTCCGTTATTAATCAACAAACAGAGTAATCCACCCGAAAATTAACACTTCGATAAGCAACGAAATATAGAAAGGTCATGCTGCTGTTTTATGTTGTATATCACACTTCTTTAAATTGCTCGGCCTGCGCTTATCATGTTCTCCTTCTCTTATAATTTTGTTTATTATTTATACTTTTTTATTTTTTGCTATCACCGAAAATAGTGCGGATCCCGCATGGTATTTAGGTTTACCCATCATTAAATACCATTGTTGTTATTTTAATCTTTTTAATATTTCATGATTAAGATCACACTAAAATTATGACCCTATTAACTAAAAGTTATGGATACCCTAATAAAACTCATTGTTAAAGATTAGTTAACCAAAGTAACTTCATTTTTCACTATTGTTAAATTGTTATAGTGAAAATTCTGGTAAACTAATAGAGGTAAAAAAATGATCCTAGATGCCAGTTATACATTATTAGTCGCATGTATCGCGCTACTCATAGGAATGTTTGTCGTAAAATTTACCCCGTTCCTACAAAAAAACCACATACCAGAAGCCGTCGTTGGTGGCTTTATTGTTGCAATTGTTCTGTTAATTATTGATAAAACATCAGGTTATTCGTTTACTTTTGATGCTTCATTGCAAAGTTTATTAATGCTCACATTCTTTTCCTCTATCGGGCTAAGTTCTGACTTTTCTCGACTGATTAAAGGAGGAAAGCCGTTAGTTCTATTAACTATTGCAGTAACGATCCTAATCGCCATTCAAAATACTGTCGGCATGAGTATGGCTGTCATGATGAATGAAAGTCCATTTATTGGCTTAATTGCAGGTTCAATTACTCTAACAGGTGGTCATGGTAATGCCGGAGCATGGGGCCCTATTCTCGCTGATAAATATGGTGTAACAGGCGCCGTTGAATTAGCGATGGCTTGTGCAACACTTGGATTAGTGTTGGGTGGTTTAGTTGGCGGCCCTGTTGCCCGTCATCTTTTGAAAAAGGTCTCTATTCCTAAAACAACCGAGCAAGAGCGCGACACTATCGTTGAAGCTTTTGAGCAACCAAGCGTCAAAAGAAAAATCAATGCAAATAACGTTATTGAAACCATTTCAATGCTGATTATCTGTATTGTTGTTGGTGGCTATATCAGTGCATTGTTTAAAGATACTTTTCTGCAACTGCCTACTTTTGTCTGGTGTTTATTTGTCGGTATTATTATCCGTAATACACTGACTCATGTATTTAAACACGAAGTGTTTGAGCCGACCGTCGATGTATTAGGTAGCGTTGCTTTATCGCTTTTCTTGGCAATGGCGTTAATGTCATTAAAATTTGGTCAATTGGCAAGCATGGCAGGGCCAGTATTAATTATCATTGCTGTACAAACTGTTGTCATGGTGCTATTTGCCTGCTTTATCACCTTCAAAATGATGGGCAAAGATTATGATGCTGTCGTGATCAGCGCGGGTCACTGTGGCTTTGGTATGGGAGCAACACCAACAGCAATTGCGAATATGCAAACAGTCACAAAAGCATTTGGACCATCACATAAAGCTTTCCTTGTCGTTCCTATGGTCGGTGCCTTTATTGTTGATATTTCAAACAGTATCTTAATTAAAATATTTATTGAAATTGGTACATACTTTACCTAATAGCTACACACTACTCGGCGTACTTCTCCTAACAATTTATTATAGGGCAGTATGCCGAGCCGCTTTCTTACCCCGTATATTCCCCTAGTCAATCTATTTAGCTTGCACGTTTACGAATTAATTCTCGTGACAACTAAACCAAAATTTGAATTATGACGAGTATATCTGATTATTTATACTTTATTCGTTAGAATAGTCCGTAGAAATAAATAATCAGTAGGCTACATGGAATGAAATTAAGACATCTCGATATCTTTTATGCTGTAATGACTTGTGGTTCCTTAACGCGTGCGGCTGAAGTTTTACATATTTCTCAACCCGCGGCGAGTAAAGCACTCAAACATGCTGAGCACTGAGAGATCCCCTCATAATTTCCCCAAAACGTAACCATGTGTGAATAGATTTTGAGTAAGCAGGGTTGCAGCCACGAGTGAGTCTTCCCTTGTTATTGTGTAGCCAGAATGCCGCAAAACTTCCATGCCTAAGCGAACTGTTGAGAGTACGTTTCGATTTCTGACTGTGTTAGCCTGGAAGTGCTTGTCCCAACCTTGTTTCTGAGCATGAACGCCCGCAAGCCAACATGTTAGTTGAAGCATCAGGGCGATTAGCAGCATGATATCAAAACGCTCTGAGCTGCTCGTTCGGCTATGGCGTAGGCCTAGTCCGTAGGCAGGACTTTTCAAGTCTCGGAAGGTTTCTTCAATCTGCATTCGCTTCGAATAGATATTAACAAGTTGTTTGGGTGTTCGAATTTCAACAGGTAAGTTAGTTGCTAGAATCCATGGCTCCTTTGCCGACGCTGAGTAGATTTTAGGTGACGGGTGGTGACAATGAGTCCGTGTCGAGCGCTGATTTTTTCGGCCTTTAGAGCGAGATTTATACAATAGAATTTGGCATGAGATTGGATTGCTTTTAGTCAGCCTCTTATAGCCTAAAGTCTTTGAGTGACTAGATGACATATCATGTAAGTTGCTGATAGGTTTCCAGTTTTCCGCTCCTAGGTCTGCATATTGTACTTTTCCTCTTACTCGACTTAACCAGTACCAACCCAGCTTCTCAACGGATTTATACCATGGCACTTTAAAGCCAGCATCACTGACAATGAGCGGTGTGGTGTTACTCGGTAGAATGCTCGCAAGGTCGGCTAGAAATTGGTCATGAGCTTTCTTTGAACATTGCTCTGAAAGCGGGAACGCTTTCTCATAAAGAGTAACAGAACGACCGTGTAGTGCGACTGAAGCTCGCAATACCATAAGCCGTTTTTGCTCACGGATATCAGACCAGTCAACAAGTACAATGGGCATCGTATTGCCCGAACAGATAAAGCTAGCATGCCAACGGTATACAGCGAGTCGCTCTTTGTGGAGGTGACGATTACCTAACAATCGGTCGATTCGTTTGATGTTATGTTTTGTTCTCGCTTTGGTTGGCAGGTTACGGCCAAGTTCGGTAAGAGTGAGAGTTTTACAGTCAAGTAAGGCGTGGCAAGCCAACGTTAAGCTGTTGAGTCGTTTTAAGTGTAATTCGGGGCAGAATTGGTAAAGAGAGTCGTGTAAAATATCGAGTTCGCACATTTTGTTGTCTGATTATTGATTTTTGGCGAAACCATTTGATCATATGACAAGATGTGTATCTACCTTAACTTAATGATTTTGATAAAAATCATTAGGGGATTCATCAGTGCTCAGCATAGTTTCTTCAACTACCAACAGTAGACCTGATTAGTTAAAATATCTCGATAAAAGGCGCATTCGAAAAGGCTTGTTTTACTGATTCATATATAAGATCTTCTTTATCTATCCTCGCTTCGATTTCGTCGAATTCTTCAGATATATGTTCCATTAACCATTGCTTTGTAACTGCCCAATTCATCAAAATCTGGCTTGGGGCATTGAGTGTCTGACTAACCCACTCGGCATTAAGTGAATCGATAGGAATTTCTTGCCAGTGTTCAACACGCCGTATATAAGTATCTCCGTCACAATTTTGGTTACTTTTAATACCAATAATTTCACCATCGTCATACCACTGTTGCGATTGTTCAGTAGTCATTTCTACTTGATTTTCCCACCTAAAACTTTCATCAATATCTGTTGCCTGACAAATTTCAATGTAATGGTATAACCTCGTATCTGAAACGAAATTTGCTAGTGGACGTAAAGCTCTTATTAAGTGATTTATTTCAGGTTCCCCTTCCTGATTAGCAACCGTAGTGTAAGCGCTAGTGAGGCAATTAGACTCGTTTTGGAGTTCTTTCATTTTTGGCGTCACATAATCGGTGTCAGTAAACCAAGTGTTGAGTAACTTCTTTTTTTGCGGATCGTACAAAATCGCGCCACAGAGACTATTTTGATCAGAAAAATGTCCAACTATTTCCTCCTTTGGCGGGAGCTCCGGTTGTGTGCCTGTTATTTTTCCTACCGACTCTACGGCCTTGCAGTAAGTTTGAATTGGATATTTAGCTAAAAATATAAGTGAACCTTCCATGAGGCGCTTTAATGCTGGAATGTGTTCTATCAGAGCGATGCTTAAAACTTTAGCTTTAGTAAGTTTTGAACCATCGAATTTTAACTCTTTAATGGTTACTGCACTTGTCGAAATCACTATTACACCCTCGACCTATCCGCGGTCTTCCAATGGCCTTGTACTTGATGTCTGGAAAAATTGAAAGCCTGATGAAATATTTCCTACTAACTCTTTCCAGACATCATGATCAATTTAAAAATAACACAAAAATCTCAACTAAGTGTCTGAATTATCATTTGTTTGTGTTCGATCCAGCTTTGTCTTTAATCTAATATTCAACTAGTTACCAGAATAGCTATCGTTCACACAATCAAATGCACTTAACGCAAATCAGATCACTAATGTCGGTAAAATAGTCTTCCAGTCTTTCGAAGGTGATGTTGCCTTGTCGTTCACTGTATTCAGACTTTTCAGATGCAAATTTGATCGCGCTCGAACCAAAACGACTACGCAAAGCGTCCATCGTAGAGTTGAGCTCCGGTTTGTTGTCACTGGTATCAAACAGCGAGAATTGTTTGTGCTCACAGTCAAGGAGGGCCGGCGCGCCAACTCCTACTTTATAAATCGGTTGTTCATGGAGCGAAGTTGGCAGTAAATCAACCAACCTCTCTCTAAACATTTTTATCGCGCTTGATGTATCACTGAGCCCATATTCCAGCGGTAACTCAATTTTCCGACTGAATGGTTTACACGCCTCGTGTTTACTCGTAGAGACAAAAGCACTGATTGTTATGGCCTCTGACTTTTGCGATCGGACTTTTCTAAAGACCTCTGCAGTGTGGTGCGCCAGCTCCGCAAACAAGTCGTCTTCATTGCGTAGTCGATCTCGATAAGAGGAGGTGCTCCATATCTGCTGCTTCTTGCCCCGCGACTCTGAAATGTCATAAATTGTAATACCATTCAATTCGTGAATGATATTCGCAACGTTGATTGAGTACTTACGTTGATAAACTTTGGGATCACAAACTTTGAGCTGGTATGCGTTAGTAATCCCTTCCATGGTTAGATGTCGGGTCAGTCTGGAGCCAATACCCCATGTTTTACCGATCGGCATTGCTTTCAATACCTGATCTATTTGCGACTGAGTGACTAAGACGCATTGACCGTTCATACCGGCCATGTTCTTTGCTGCCCAGCTTGCGGCTTTTGTCAGTAACAACGTTTTAGCTACACCAGCCCCCGTTGCTACGCCTGTTTCCTTGTAGACTTTGCGCCTCAACTGACTGATAAAATCTTCAATCGAAACACCAATCGAATACAGCTTCTCTATATTGACGAAAATTTCATCGACACTGTAGCGCAAAGTTGGGCAGTGTTGAACTTCTTGCTCAATGACAGTCATAAAGCGATCGCTTAGATAACTGAACGTATTAAAGTTTGCCCTGAAAACAGCGCCGGAATGCAGGCGCAGTCGATCAATTGAATCCCAAATTGGCTCGAATTTGTTTATCTGAAGCTGAGAAGCTCGGCGCGAATTGGCAATGGAAATACCTTGGCCAGCCGTAACCAATACCGGTGCATGTGCGAGCTTCGGCTTATAGATAACCGACGATGAAGCATAAAAGCGAGAGCCATCAATGATTGCCAGCATGAATACCTCGGATCAAACGTAGCGCATATCGAACGACACCATGCATTCGTAAGTAGTCTTTCTCTTGGTTTACTTTGTAGGGTTTAAAAGCAGCGTTGTCTGAATACAAAGTACTGCGCTCTACATCAATTCGCTTACACACTAACTCGTGATTTAAGGCAATTACACATACGTCACCACTGATTGGCGTCAAATGCCGTTCAAGGATCATAATGTCGTCATTGAAGATATAGGGCAGCATCGACTCACCTTTTGCACGACAAAGGACAGTTGAAAGCTCGCGCTCGATCAAAAATTGATGAATATCTAGCTCAACCAAATTCGCATGAACAGGCAGTGGTACCGGCTTGCGATAGTGATGCACCGATAACGAAATTACACCGAGTAAAATCGTCGGGTCGCAGTCTTCAAGACCCATTTGATGTTGTCGATATTTCTTGAACTCAACGACAAAAGTTTCGTCATGGTTTTCGACTAGCACCAAATCAGACATCAATGGTTGCAACGCGGCATCGACTAGCAACCAGTCACCCTTGCAGATCCCGTATTTTTCATAAGTGGCAGGGCTTGGTACCAACTGCATCGAGTGAGGGGAGTGTACGAAAACGTTATTCAAGTTGATCGCATTGTCTCGATGGACCAGTGTTGGGTTTTCAAATGCGCTAATTCCCGCACTCACAGTCAGATTGATCTGCATATTAGACTAAAAAACATACTGTTTATACATACAGTAATTATAGAGCAAGTCTCCATTATCCGTCCATAACACCAATTTCTGTTCGATTAGAAATCGTACAAACCTTTTCGCTTATACAGGCATATCTGATTTTTTATACATGCCAGGAGCAATCATGAAATCGAGCACACGGGAAGACGAGCTGAAAAAAGAAGCGCTGCATCATTTTGTTTTTAGTTTAGTGAGCTTCATGGGATTCATAGTGACACTTTTAATTGGGCCTCCCTTGGCCTCACTGCTTCTATTCGCAACCTGCGCCTATTGTTTTTATCTGGGATTAGACAAGGTCTTCTTCGAGATAGGCCGTCAAGAATACGGCATCCCGACGAGTAAGAAAGAGTGCTCATGTACAGAAAAGAGTGACACACACTCATGAACAAAGACCAGTTTGATACATACCAGCAAGGCTACAACGCCTACTTAGACGGCGCTGATGAAACTTCCAATCCCTATAATGGATTGTCATCGGAATTATGGAGTGATGGCTGGCAAGACGCAGAAGAAGATGAGCAACGTTTCGTTTAAAGGTGCTGCTATGCAAAAAATTTCAAAAGAACTCAGCCTGATATTGGATTTTCTATTAAGCGTACTGATTCTATTAACGGTCTCATCACCCGTTTTAAAGCTGTTCTGTCTTGGATATTTCGCTTCTTGTGGGTACCAATTGTCCAAATTCTATATGGTTCGTAATAAGTCCTAGCCTAGAGCACGCGAAGGTTGGGATTAAATGTAAGGAAATTGATATGGGATACATCGGGAAATTCGGAAGTAAAGACGTTGCACCAGAGTTCCACTGCAGTCACTACGGTACGCCGAGTTGGTCTGGTTTGCATGAATCTAAGGTGACTTCAGAAATTGAGCAAGACATTAAAGCTTTTGTCAGCGTTGAGGCTAGACGTAAGGGCAACAATGATTTCGTACAAAACTGTATGAACGAAAACCAAGCATTTTTCCATCCAGGATATTTAGGGGGATGGGTTCACGAAATGTGGCTGGAATATTACAAACAGGGCGTTGAAGAAGCAAAACAGCGCTTAGGGCGTTAATTGGAGATACGGATGACGAACGAGACACTCGACCCAGGTTACTATATGGAATGCACTGTTTCTCAGACTTGCTTAGACAACCTCTTTAGGCAGATAGAGATTCAGTATGGGGCACTGAACAAAGAAGCTAAAGCTATGATGCGGCACGTAGCAGGCTTCACTGAGATGGTCAGCGATTCAGCTCTGACTAGCACTGAAATTGACTACTTATGGTCATGCATCAACAACCCGATTAGCCACCTCAAATTACAGATTGAAATCTACAAACGTGCTTACAAGACACTAAATATGAATGGTGTTTTGGACTTGATCCGCGCAGACAGTGGGTACAAGCGATACCGAATCGGTTGGTTAAAAGGGGATTCTGATGCTCAATATGTTTGGGCAAAAGGCAACCTCACATTCTTAATTTGCTATCTACAGCTGCGACTTGAAGAGAACATCCATTACGACAAAGTGGATCTTCAATTTACTCCCGATATCGTTTCAACGATGTTGGTATCCAGCTTTGATGTGTGCAGCGCACGACCATCGGACAATGCCTTAGATGTCTCAATTCACGACTCAAGAGAGTTGAACATTAACACTCTAGAGTATCGAGAATGGTTAACTTCAATGGAAGGAGTTCTACCAGATAAACACACAATTCTTGGTCGACTAGGGCCGCAGGCTTTCGACATTGTTGTTTAGGGCTCATCAAAAGGGTAACTGGATGAAGATCAAGATATCAGGCAACGTAGGCAGACAAGAGATCCTTGAAATCGTCTCTGCAGCACTCAAGGAACTAGAGGACGCAGGTGTTGAAGAGTACAAAGCAGTCAACCTTTTCTTCACTCCATACGTTTCACAGGAAAAGGTGGTACCACGAATCAACGGTCAAGAATTTGATTGGACTGTTCCAAGTCTAAAATCACATATAACGTACTCGCGTGATAATAAGGGCGAAATTGTCATGAGTTATCAGAAAGGATTAAATGCAGATTTGATTCTAGACAATAAGATTACGGTGGATGAACACATTGAGCTGGTCACTCAAAAAGTTCATGACCGCCAAGAAACCGAAAGAGCACATAACAAAAGTATGCTTAATCAGTTTACCAATGAGTACAGAGCAAGAGATTAATCTAGTGTGTGAACCCACTAATATTAACGTACCGCAGCTACTGAGTTATTTATTTAAGACCGGCTGGGTAGAGTCGGATACATACCCGAACCATTACACTAAAGGTGGTACTAGAGGGTTAGTCGCCATCGAAAACACAACAGGCCAAGCATTTATCGTTGAGTTTGTAGGTGACGTCCCTTGGTCCAAAATACAGTCATTTGAACAATTTGAAAGGGACGTATCCCATTTACAATAAAGAATCAGTAGGGCCACCGAAATGATTTAACCAAGCTGTATAGTCGAACTGACAGGTAGTAAAGTCGTCGCAGCTTAAAGTCTCCAAGAAAGTGCAAAAAGACACCATCAATCTCTTTACGACTTAGATTGTGCAAATCTTGATACTGCAGAAGTACATCATGAACAAGCGAAGCATAATATGTGATGGGCTTGCCGGTTTTTGGGTCAATCAACCCATCAGGAGTACCTATTATGAACAGGTCAAAGACATTGAACTTAGGGGAACAACCATCCCACGCGTAGCCGGTACACTGCTTGCCATTGATTTGTATTGTCTGAGCATCAACAATCTCGAAAAATCCATCCAATGAGCAACAAGGTGACGAATTTACCGTTACAGGAACCGTTATCCTCGCATTCGTGCGTAATCGAAACTTATAGTTGGTTACTGAGTTGATAGGTTCGATTTTACATTCATTCATACTCTAGCCACGCTCCTTGTTATCCCAAAGGTTTTGTAGTGCCGATGCAGATTTGGCATCGAGTTGTTGAATCAATAGATCAAGCTCTTGAGCACTGTTGATCTCATTCATTTTCTCAGTGAGTGAGTTCGGTACATTAACCTGAGCTATAACAGTTGGTCTAGAACCAAAGTCGGGATATAGGCAAAGAATCAGATAATTACGGCAACGCTTAGTTGATTGTTGGAATGCTTCTATCGCATAACTCTCAGTTTGAGCTCTAGGAAATGATCGCGGCTTTAAGCCCCAAGCAAGCTCCCAGCCACCATCACTGTTCTGTTTGTAGATTTGTAGGTTCATAAGGACTCCAAGTAGAAGTTTGTCTATCTGTAGAAGAACTCTAACAACACTCATGTTCCCGACAAAAGAAAAGCCCATCTTAGTACTCAGCAGGCTGAGTTTTAGATGGGCTTTTTAATTAAAAACATGAGAAAAGGATATTATCAAAGCTTAGATACTATCTAACTGACACGTTTTAATGGCACTCGCAGGATTCTTCCAATTTGAGTCCATCGAACCAGAGTCGAATCATTTCAAAAAACATTGATTGCATGCCAGAAATCAACGCTTCTTTACTCGGCGCTTCTCGCGTAAGCAATTGGACCAACGGTTCGGTCGATAAACTTGGCACCATATCACTCCAACCGTGATCACCAGCTACAAAGGGAACGTATTTGTTTGCAGGTGGTAAGCCTAGTGAGAATAGGGCTTCATCAACACTATCATGGCAACCATTTGCTGCGATGATGATAGGCCGTTCTCCAACGAGAGTTTCAAGCATCAACACATTTTTGCCATTGGTAACAGCAACAATAATGAGAGGCCTAAAATCACTTTCTAGCAACGTCATAGCAAGATAAGTAATCCAAGAACTTTGATTGTCTGAAAAGGCCTTTGTAAGCCCTTTCTCTGTGGGTGTCATCCGCAAGCAAGAAAGGTCAGCAAGTTTGCTCTTACAGCTTTCTACTGCGGAATCTAATCTATTTTTCATTGGGGGTAGTCTCCATGGTTAATTGCCGTTAGGCGGGTAAAAACCTTGGATTGCTGGTGGAGAAACCAGTCACTAATGAAATTTTTAAGACTAATACGGTGGGTAAACTTTAATCTAATACATTTCAGGCGAAAACTAAAGTCCATTTTT
This sequence comes from Vibrio penaeicida, assembly GCF_019977755.1. Lineage (NCBI taxonomy): Bacteria > Pseudomonadati > Pseudomonadota > Gammaproteobacteria > Vibrionales > Vibrionaceae > Vibrio > Vibrio penaeicida. The sequence continues at coordinate 72,203 of NZ_AP025146.1, forward strand.
TATCATCGTTAGAACGGTAATACTGTCCAACATTTCGCGACGTGCTAGGGTAGAAACCGCAATACCTGTTAAAGAGAACAATTCGTCAATAGGTATCATAAAGGATGCGATATTCCCTTTTTGAATGATTTGAACATTAAGCCCTTTAGATTGCTCAGCGGTAAATTTTAACGTCTTTCCATTGTGAAAAGGTATTTCATACACTGTGTCAGTTCTGACAATGAGGAATCGACACAGTGAAGTCAGCTCTTTTGCTGACAACTGGAAAATTGGTGAATTGGTAAAATCCACCTTACCGTCACGCTTAGGCGCTATCTGGAATCGAAGAGTGAGAAGCTGACCTGACTCTTTAATACAAGATTGAACATGCAAGCAATGGCTTCGATTAAAAAAACGTCGATAGTTCTCGGCACAGAATTGCTCCTTAGATATCATCATTTGCTTAACTCCTTTGTCGCGATGGGAGCACCTTTTAGAAGCCCTTTAAAGCGATAATAAATATCCAAAGGCTCTACAATTAAGGTGTAGTCCGAGGCATTTTTAGTCTTTGGGTTGGTTAGTTTTCTTTCGTCACGATTTTTAAGCTCTTGCTGTAGATCAATATGCTTTTCGGGCACAAACCCTGCTTTTTTTACCTTCTTGCCGATCACAAATAGTGGGGTGTGGGCGCGAAGGTTTTTACGTTCAATAACATCATCACTGTTTCGCCAGCGAACGCTTTGAACAGGTTGTATTTTGATGTCCTTAACCACAACATACTGAATGTTAGGGGTGTAATTCAACGTTAGAACGTCAGCGTATTTTTTACACTCCTCCGTAGTCAACCTCGAATCTAGTACGTAATTTTTGGCATCATCTAGCCCCTCAAAGGGGTGCGTTGAGAGCGCAAGTGGAGTCCAACTGAATGTAGTAGAAGCGATATCGTAAACACTGAAGTTTATCTGGCGTTCAATGGTTTTAATCCAGTAAGTCTTTAACTTCGGATGTTTACGGTAGAACTTACGACGCTGTGCTTCTGTAGCAAACTTGCTATCAATGAGATCTCTATAAGCCTTCTTCAGTCGATTAATTTCGTCAAACTTATCAATGATATTGGTTTCTAATTCAGAATCACCTGCAATCTCAACAAAGCCCAATAAGCGATTATTACCCTCAGAGTTATCTTTACGCTTTGTCGGTAAAAGATTCGATTTGATAGCTTTAATCGTTTCGTCTTTACACTTTGGTGCGACAATTGAAGGTTTCAAATCTAACCGAGTTATTTGGTCACCGTTCTGATCAATAAGGTAAGGCACGACAGCAGTTTGAAGCTGCACCTTCCCAAAATCAGCTTGTTCTAAAAGTATCATTAACTCTTCAACAGCGTTTTCTATGTTAGACACTGTTTGACCGTAATCGTCATCAAATTCCAACAAATCCATATATCAATCCCAATTAGGCTTTAGTAACCATTGTCGACTTAGACTGTTACCCGACAAACCAAAAATATAATACTTAAATCCCCATATAGACGTTGCTACTGAGGATGATATTTCACACTACACAAAGCAAGAGTACCGCGTATCAAATGGTGTAAAGCGCGGAAGTGGGGTAGTAGTAACAGAAACCAAAACTGTTACTACCTCCAAAGCACAATACGGCTAACCCATTAGAGCCGGTATTCGATGGGCAATGTCATTTGGGTCCAGACCATTTGTTTCCTTTTCACGAGTGAGCCAACCTGCGAGCCAATCCTTTCTCGCCCATGCTAACTCTGGAGTATCGGGGTAGGGGTTAAATGATTCATCAAGATTGTTGGCGTGTACCTGATAGCCGTTTTGGAAAGGCAATGACTTTTTCATCTAAAGACTCCTTTGTTGAGGTTCACTACTATTAGCGAAACACTCAAGCAACGTTATGCCACTCTACTCTTACCGAAATAGGTATAAGGATCAGGCAGCCTCAGTCTTCATTTGCATGATTAACTCTTGAAGATCACTCTTCTTCTTACTCACGTATTTGGCTGTAGTATTGACATCGCGGTGACCTAATAAAGCCTGAACTTGAACCAGATTTGCTCCATTAAGCTCAACCATGCTTGTAGCAAAATACTTACGCCAGCTGTGAGTACCCGTCTCTTTGAATCCCAAGTCAGGATGGTCAACGTGAAGCCGTTTTAACAGCCTGTTGGCATATTGGATTGAGATTGGATTTCCACCACTAAATGCATGCTCCGAGGCAAACAGAAATTGAGAATCGATATGGCCATTCAATTCTTCTACTTCATCAATTACTTCCCGAATCCTGTCGTTCGTGAATATGGTCAAAATAGCTTCGTTACGCGCTTTGGCTTCGATATCTTCACTTGAACTGTTGTTCTTGTCTTTATTTTTAATCCGATCAAGAGCTAGGCTATAAGTCTTTAATGGAGTGAACTCAAAATGGGGCTTAAAGTTCCCAGTCACTTCGTCATAGAAGTCATTTCGAATAAGCGTTGAGGCATCACTGTATCTAAGGCCAGTTAGAGATTGCATTTCGAACAGAAGAGAAAGGACTGGGTTGTACAGGTAAATGGTGTCCAGCATCTTTCTGTAATGTTTAAAGCTAGGAGCTTCACTTAACGCACTGCGCTTCTTCAATGCCTTTTCGTTGGCATTCTTGCTTATGCCATCAGCACGACGCACGACCCTATTTTTAAAAGGGTTGCTCTTCTTCAAATTCGTCATTTTGAGCCCTTCAAATTGTAAGCAGTCAACTGACCAATAAAAACAGCAAAAACAAAGACTTAGTAAAAAACAGCCATATTTGCTTTGGGTTATTTTAGTTTCAAAAAGGTGAATTTTTGAAACTAACTATGCCTGTAAGTCTATACAGCAACCTGATATGCTTCAACTCTTAATTTTTCGTAATAATTACAGTGTAACTTTGATCCAATTTGGATCTTTTAAGTTACGCCGTAACTCAATCCGTTTGTCGGTTAACGGAACAATGGTAAAACAGAGCAGGGCAACAGCTTAGAGCACGCAAATGATGAAAGAGCAATTCACGGTAAGACAGGCAAAAAACCAGGAGTCAGTTTTCAAATCTGCGCTATGGCATCTAGAAAGCAAAGGCTATTTTCTTACCATTGCTGAATTAAAGGTCAAGTTAGCTAGGAAAACGGACAATGAAGAATGGATTGATAATACAATAGAAAAGCTATTGGACCTCGTAATAATTAAGAGTGATGAGCAATTCGCTATTGAATATATTGAAAGATCATTTTTTGCAGATTATGGATCTTTGAAAATATCCAAAATACTAAAGAAAAAGATGATTCCTGATGAGGTTATTAGCTCTAGCCTGTCATCGGTTATTTTAGAAAAATCTATCAATGAGCAATCAATTATTAACGCCTACTTAAACAGTTACTACCATGAGTTTGGTATCACCAAAGAAAAACTGATTCGAAATATAGTCAAGCGTGGGTTTAGTAGTAAACAGGCAGAAGAGGCAATTAAGCAACATCCCAAGGCTCATACGCTCAAAACTGATAGGCAGGTAAAGGCTGAGAAGACAGACGTACGAAAAGAGCTTATTAAATATTGTCGAAAAGGCAAAGGGTTACGTTGGATCAGAATGGAGCTTCGATCCAAAGGAGTCAACGTTGACAACATCGATTCTGTAGCATATTCAATGGCTCAATCTGGCGAAATTGATTTCTACTTAAGTTGCGAGAAAGCTTTAGATAAAAAGAGCTTCGACTTATCAGATTATAAAGAGAAGAACAAAGCATACGCCTACTTAAGTGGTAGAGGGTTTAATACAGATGAGATTAAAGAAGCATTAGACAATCAATTTTCTTCTAATTAATTTGTAGTATTTTTCATTAACAATACTTGTCGGCAAGGTTAACACTGTTATTTTCGGTTTGCTTTGACTTTTCAGAAGTAAAATTTTCTACTTTTGAAAATTCATCTATAAAAGTAACCACTTTAATTATGGAGTTGACCTACATGGACAAATGGAAGTATTTGGCTGTTTTGCTGCTTATTGCCTTTAACTCAAAAGCAGACATTGAACTGTACTCTGACGAAACCAAATCAGTTTCAATGATGGGTGAAGTTGATGTATTTGCCGATTTATTCAATAAGCATACTTCGGAATTACCAGAACTCAACAAGGATGAGGATTTCGAGGTGTCGCTCGAAGCTTTTGTTGAGTTTCAGTACACTCATCAACTCAGAGACGGGCTAAATACATTTGCTGCTTTTGAAATTTATAGCTACGAAGACCGCGACAACGAACGACAAACTGAGTTTGATGATATCTATGTCGGTTTAGAGGGAAAATACGGCACACTATTCATTGGCGAGGCAGAAGATAGTGTCGATGTAGTAGGCATTTTAACAGACATTAGTAACGATGGTGTGTATGCCTTGGACTCTCTATATGAGGAAGAAGGAAAAGGAATACGTTACGAATACATCTATTCTGACACCTATCTAGTTTCAGCAGATATGCAGTCTTCAGGTGAAGATAACGTAGACAAAGAGTATTCAATCGCGGCTTCTTACCAGACAGATTATGTAAATCTATCGGCCATGTACACGGAAGCGGGTAAGCGCATGGGGTTAGACCTTAACGCTTATGCCATCGGCGTGGGATTGCGTAATGAAACCTACTACTTTGCAGCCCTGTTCAGTAGCTATGAGGGGCCTTACTCTCAGGGAAATGGATACTTCAATAGTGGAAAGCTTTGGAGTGCAGCAGCGAGCTATACCTGGAATGCATTTCGTGTTTACGCGACTTCCGTCTTCGATTCGGATGATCAGTCTGACAACTCAGCGATTGCCTATACAACAGGTGTCGATTACCTTGTGAATGAGGATATGCTCATTTTTGGTGAATACACCGGTTCTGAGCATGACATGGATAACTGGAAGACAAGCGCCGCCGTTCTTGGGTTGTTTTACAAGTTCTAAGATCTAAAGTTCCATTTGTTTCTATAATAAATTAGGGACTATCTTTAGGTAAGTGATATGGAAATTGAATCAGCAACAAGACGTCTTTCATCTTGGTTGAGTACTGGTAAAGAGTTTAATCTTACGACTGGCCTACCAAAACACCCTGAGTTTTTGTTCCGAATCTCAGGTGAATGGAAGGGATGGAACAATTTTCTCAATATCTCGAATAAACATCCCAATTATATAAGTAATATAGATCAAGATGTTATTGATTACCTAGCTTGGCAGATTTATAGAAGTCGATATGCTCCTTGAGCATTTAAGATGCCTCGATTAAAAAAATATTAGTTTGTTTGCAAACATAGAAACACCGACTATGATTAGAAATGAGCGGTCACATTCCTGCCGAATAGGCAGCTAAGACAATACTGCTGAATAAGTAGCTGATAATACACATTGACATAAAGCCCTAGTGACCGTTCAAACGGCTGTTAATGTCCCTGCTGTGGCTGGAACCATAAGATGACATTTTAGACACAACTGCTGTCATTTTGGACAGATAAGTTGTCATGGTCTACTTTTAGGTTGTAAATTTACTACTTAAGGCTAGGCCATGTACCCGCATACCATTAATAAGCCGCACGCTAAGAAAAATATCTTCAAATTCATTAGTGTGAAATGCAATGCCATCATCATGTGTGAATCATCGCTTGAATTTGATGCATGTTTTCACCTTGAATACCATCCTGACGTTGTCTCTTTTGAGAGTCAGCCGTTTTGCTTAGAATACCAATTAGAAGATGGACCACATAGTTACACTCCTGATTTTCTTGTAACGTTGAAAGATGGTAAGAGATATCTACAAGAAGTTAAAAACTCCAAGTTATCTCTTACGCCTGAATATCTTCATGTTTTCGAAGCAATGCAAAAAGGTAGTAAAGATATTGGACTTCCTCTTCATCTCGTCACAGAAAGACAAATTCGTAAAGGCTTTATCGTAGATAACCTCAAGTTGATACACCGTTATGCAGGTTCAAAGCACATTTGTTCCTTCAAACAATCACTTTTAGAAGTCATTCAAAACCAAGGGTTGTCATCATCAGAAAAGCTCGCTGGTATATTTAATAAGTCCATAGGGTTTATAAACCGAGAATTGTTAGAACTAATTAGTCTTGGCCTTGTTTCTGCTCATCTTGAAGCTTCCATGTTCGATGAGAGCACTACAATTTGGTTGAGGGAATAAGCATGAAAGGGCCATTTGATGACGAATCTAGCGGTGAATTGTTTGATAATGTGGAAAGTGCTTTAGAAACAGATGTAAATATTGGTGATGTAACTAGAGGAGGTTCTGAGCTTTGCTACCAACCCCTAAATGCTGTAACCGTTTACGAACGAGACTTAGACAGTTTCCCTGAAGAGCGCAAAAATGAAGCTTTGCAGCGACTAAAGCTTTTGTCACTCATAGGTAAAGAGCTTGATGGCCCTTGGCCAATTAAGCAGATACAAGCGTTAATCGAAAAGTACAAAGATGACGTTGCTATTCCAACTCCTAGCCCAAGAACGGTTCAGCGTTGGAGGGAGCGTTATGAGAAGAGCAACGGCGATTTAAAATCTCTTGTTGTTAGAAATTATGCTAAAGGTAATCGTAAACCAAAAATCATAGGTGATGAATATTACTTTGATCTAGCCGTGCAAAGTTGGCTCGCCGCTGAAAGACCGAACATTACCCGTGCTTATGAACGTTACTGTGACTCAATTGAAGTGGCTAATGAATCAATTGTTGTTGGTAAAATACCTAGCGCTAGCTACAAATCATTCTCAAGGCGACTTAAACAGCTTCCCCCCTATGCTGTTGCTCTACAAAGACATGGAAAATATTTTGCTGATCTTTGGTTCAGACACAACGCTAAGCACAAACCGCCTACACGTATTCTGGAGCGAGTTGAAATAGATCATACACAATTGGATTTGATGTTACTCCATGATGAGTATCTCGTTCCTATTGGACGCCCCTGCTTGACGATGCTTATCGATGTATTTAGCGGTTGTATTATTGGCTTTCATCTTGGGTTTCACGCACCGGGATATGCAACGGTAGCGAAGGCATTGTTAAATGCAATGAAGTCTAAAGACTACGTAAAAGATTTACCTATAGAGTTAAGCAATGAATGGCTTTGTGAGGGAAAAATTGAAACATTGGTCATGGACAATGGAGCTGAGTTCTGGTCAAAAAGTATTGACGATGCCTGTAAAGAACTCAACATTGCTGTTCAATACAATCCAGTTAAAAAGCCTTGGTTAAAACCCTTTATTGAAAGGTCATTCGGTATTCTAAACAAAACGTTACTCGCCACTATTCCGGGAAAGACGTTTTCAAATGTTCTGGAAAAGGGGGACTATGATGCAGCCAATAAAGCTGTAATGAAGTTCTCTACGTTTGTTGAAGAACTGCATCGTTGGATCATCGATGTTCACAACGCCAAACCTGACTCGAGAAACAATCGCTTGCCTAACTTATACTGGAGCCAAGGTGTCAAGACACTTCCTCCAGCTAGACTCCCGGTTAAAGACAGTGAACAACTGTCTATTATTATGGGCATATTAGTGAAGCGAAAACTCACGGAGAAAGGTATTCAGTACGAAGACTTATTCTATCGAAGTCAAGCCCTTGCCGATTATCGCGCAAGATTTCCACAGACGAAAGAATCAGCGATAAAAACCATTAAAGTAGATCCCGATGATCTGTCCAGAATTTTTATCTTTTTGGAGGAGATTAACGGGTATATCAAAGTTCCCTGTGATGACCCCGAAGGATACACAAAACATCTTTCACTTCATGAACACATCATTATCAAACGAGCTCATAAACAGTATATAAAAGGACAAGTTGATACTCTTTCGCTTGCGAAAGCACGTCTCGCTTTAGCAGCGCGAATGGAAGATGAAACAGAAGAGCTGCGTTCTTTCAAGAGAAAGCGTAACCCCCCAAAAAACATTAAAAAGATGGCTGAGTTTTCGGGAATAAGTAGTGCAGCCTATAAATCGAAGTCACCAGCTTTGGAAAAAGGGTCATTGAAAAAGAGTAAAGCTGCAGAGTCAAAGGATAGTGCTAATTTCTTGGATGATTGGGAATCGATACTTGGAGATTTAAGTGAGGATGAGTAACTCTGTGGAGATTCAGCGCCTTGTTTCCGACTTTAACCAGTCTTTTGCACTGTTTCCTCCATTCGATGCAATTCTTAGTGATCTGGAAAAACTACGAATTAAAAGTTCAAGAGCTGGATTTAAACCATCGATGTTGGTCTTTGGCGATACAGGTGCAGGTAAGTCGGCATTACTTGAACATTTCACTAGGGCAAGCCAATTTAAAACAGGTCGTAAGGTGCTTAGGACAAGAGTTAGGCCTTCATTGCAAGAGACTCTTAGCTGGATACTTCATAGTCTTAATCCCAACCGGAGAAATAATCGATTTGTAAAAAAAGCCTCTGAAATTGGTTTAACCGACATGGTCATTCGCGAACTTACTCAAGCAGATATAGGCATGATGATTATTGACGAATGCCAAGAGTTTGTGGAAATCCGTTCGAATGATGACAAGAAAGAAATCAGTAATCGATTGAAGATGATAAGTGAAGAAGCTTCTGTCTCAATGGTATTTGTTGGAATGCCTTGGTCAAAAGAAATCACCAGAGACAGTCAGTGGGAGTCCAGGTTACGTTTAGTTCGAGAAATCCCTTACTTTAAAGTGATCAATGAGGATGGTAGTAATAACAAAGCAGAGATGAAGCGACTTGCCCTGTGTTTAAAGGCGATATCAAAGCTGATGCCATTAGATAAACAACCTCAGTTAGAGCTTCCTGAGTTCAGTTTACCACTTTTGGCTTACTCACGGGGAGAGATGCGAGCACTAAAAGATATTTTATCCGATGCACTTGAAACAGCTCTTAACGAAGGCGCAAAGGAACTAACCAAGCGCCATTTACAAGAGGCTGCCAACTTTTCTGTCGAAGGGGAAAATCCATTCGATGTAAAAGTCGACACGATTAAAATTCAGACGATTCAGCAGTACACACGTTTTGAGCTAGATGAACAAACTGGCAGAAGAGAGAGGTTTGACCGTGCTTTTACTGCGTTGCAGCATATTCCTATCAAAAAGTTACTAAGTAAACGCTAGCTTTCGCCATATGCCCCCAACTTTGCTATCAACTTTGCTTTATCCTCATCACTTAGTTTATCTACCAAGCATGCTAGCTCGGCACTTAATTCGTTACGACAGAAAAAGTAGTTCAGCGGTACATCTAACGCTTCGGCCATACGTTCAAGGGTACCGATATCTGGTACATGCCGCCCTTTTTCATAGTGGTTCATTCGTCCACTCGCTGAACTTGGTTCCATACCTATTTTCACCCCTAAATCTTTTTGGGTGATTTGGGCTTTTTTACGCGCAGCTTTAAGCCTCTCTGGGATTGGGTTGTGGTTTTGCACTTGCTCATTTCTAACAAACCTATCGATAACTTAGATTGTCTAAGTTTTACTGATTTTTGTATACTTAGCAATCCTAAGTTTTTATTGATTGTTATAGCCAAATGAACAGAATCACCAAAATTAACCCACACATGTTTAACTTATTGATTGATAGAGGAATGGATCATTTCTCTGTAACAGAAGCTAGGGATGCGTTACTTGAAAGTGGTGTAATGTTTCCAAGCAAAGAAGAAGCTCGAAAGTATGTGTATAAGCAACTTCTATCATTTGAAGGTAAAGGATGGCTATTAGCAGATGGGGTGCGCCGGGATAAGCGCTATCACGTTACTGCGGAGTTTAAATCGTTAACAGTAGAGCCCCAAGTCCTCAGTGGTAAAAAAAGGAAAGTGAATTCAAACGCCCAGCTTATGGAATCTGATCTAAATGTGTTAGTGCAAGAGAAGAAGATGTATGAAGGGGAGTTAGCGATTACTTTGGGCGAGGTTGAAGAATATCAATCGTTGTTATCCCGGTTTCCAAGTAGCCAGACAGATCTGCTGCCCCTCTATGATGCAGCAAAAGAACGATCGGCAAAGCTATTGGGAAAAGTCAATGCGCTAAACAACTATGTACATATCGCAAAAGATAAGGCGCAAAAGAAATGCTAAGGGTTTGGCAAAGTGAGTGTGTAACTCAAGTTCTGAAAAAGTTTACGTCTACCAGCCATTCCCATTTTTTTTGTCAAGCGACTCCAGGAGCTGGCAAAACAGTTATGGCGGCAGAGGTTGCAAAGCGATTATTTGAAAATGACATGATTGATTTGGTCCTTTGTTTTTCGCCATCGCTCTCTGTTGCTGAAGGAATGAGAAGTACATTTTCCTAGGCACTAGAATGCTCTTTCAATGGAGGGTTGGGGTCTTTGGGAGGATCTTATACTTACCAATCCATTCGATACTTGGATGATAATTTTTGGAAAACAGTCAGGAAGTATCGAGTACTAGTCGTATTTGACGAGATTCATCATTGCTCATTTGATGAAGATGGCCGTTCAAATTCTTGGGGATTAGAAATTGTATCAAAGATACAAGGGCTGGCACGTTACACGCTGGCGCTGTCTGGTACCCCTTGGCGTTCAGATAAACTGCCAATTGTAATGGCAGAATATTCTGATCCAGATGGTATGGTTGTTTGTGACTATCAATATGGTTTACAGCACGCCGTTGTTGATGGGGTTTGCCGCCGCCCTAAAATCGTTTTAATAGACAACGAGCATCTGAGCATTAATACTGGCAATGAAAATCAACACTTTGCGTCTATTCTTGATTGTCTGAAACAATCTGATCTCTCCTATCAAAGCGTCATTCACAACGATCGTGCTATGAATTACATATTGGATAGTGGTTGCCAAAAGCTAGCGCAGCTCAGGAAAGAGTCACCAAATGCAGGTGGCTTAGTGGTAGCAGCTTCTATTAAGCATGCGAAAGACATTCAAAAGAGACTTGTTGAACAGTTTAATCAATCAGCCTGCATTGTGACTTATCACCATCACAATCCGTTACACGAAATTGAATCCTTTCGTCATTCAGACGTTCAGTGGATAGTCAGTGTTGGGATGATAAGTGAAGGTACCGATATACCAAGATTACAAGTATGTTGTCATTTGAGCGCGGTTAAGACCGAACTCTACTTTAGACAAGTTCTTGGCCGAATACTGAGAGTCAATGACTCAGCTAATCAAGAAGCATGGCTCTATACCTTTGCCGAAGAGAGCTTGATAGGATTCGCTGAAAGAATTGAGCAAGATATTCCTGATAGCTGTGTACTCTCCAAACAGGAGATTAATGTGCAGAGTGTTGTTGATGAACAGCTCGCTCCATCAAGCCCATTAGGTGAAAATGTTCAATCTAAGCATTCCCATTTATCTATACTTGATTGGGAAAATGCTTCAACTGTTGATAAATCAGGCAATCGGGTATCTTCATTAATATTTGACGAACTGCGATTGGGGCACTTTAAACAGCGGGTTATTGCTGCGTTTCTCTAAATTGACTCTGTTTCAATCTTTTCAGGTTTTTTCCAGAAGTGTTTTTCCTGCAATCGGCTCTACTTCAAGGGTAACCAAGTAGAGTCGCTGGCTTGAGGAAGCACTAGCAAACAGAATATCTTCAGTTGCGACAAAGTGAAGGTCTAAAGGAGCTAAAATACCTTTATATTCAAGGCTATTACGTATTTTGTGTAGCCTATGGATAAACTATAAACTAGGTTGAGTTGTGTTCCTCTTGCAATAATCTTTCGCTTTCTAACAAAAGCTATGGGTTAAATACTATAGAACTGAATAAAAATAGCACTTTTATTCATGATTAATTCGGATTTATGTGCATTGATGAATAACCTGAGCTAAATCACAGCTTGCTTCAAAGAGTTTGATTTTACGAGGCTAAAAGTGATAGAAAAACTTAGATATTCTAAGTTTTGTGGTGACATGTGAAGACGGACATTCAACTTTACCCAGACGAGTCTCTTGAAAGTTTTTTATTGCGCTTATCGCAAGATCAAGGGCATGAGCGATTTTCTCATTTTGCTGAAAGCATCTGGTTTGACACAATGAACCAGCATGAAGCGATTCCAGGTGCTTTTCCTCTCGAGCTCAACAGAGTCAATATTTACCACGCACAAACAACCAGTCAAATGCGAGTGCGGGTTCTTATCCATCTTGAGCAACAGTTAAAGCTCAATAAATCCGACGTTTTGCGATTAGTGCTATCTCACTCAAAATCTCAATTTTCTCCTGTATATAAAGCCGTTCATCGTTTCGGTTCTGATTTCCCTTATGCCTTTGTTCGTAAGCGCTTCACTCCCATTTGCCCTCAATGTATCGGTGATGCCCCATACATACGTCAGCAATGGCACTTTATTTCCCACCAAGCCTGTGAGCACCACGGATGTAAGCTGATACATCACTGCCCAGAATGTAAATCGAGGCTTGAGTATCAAGATACTGAGAGTATCAGCCAATGTGAATGTGGTTTTGACCTAAGAAACGCACAGATTGAAGCTGCTGCAGAGTCGGAGTTATTAGTCGCTCGTTGGTTGTCAGGATATGACTCAAACCCCTTGGGATTTTTGAAAGCAGAAGTGAAGTTGTCGGAACGTTATGGCTTTTTACTTTGGTATGTAAACCGCTATGGCAATATTGATGATCTTAGCTTTAAATCATTCGTTGAATATTGTAATGAGTGGCCAAATGCGTTGTGGCGTGAGCTTGATGCATTGAAGGATAAAACTGAGGTTGTCCGAGTCAAAGAGTGGAAGCAACTGTTTTTTAGTGAAGCCTTTGGTGGTTTGTTACTCGAGTGCCGGCAACTTCCAAGCCGGCAGTTAAGTCAAAATACAGTTTTAACTCAAGTACTAGCCTATTTCATAAATCTAATTAGAGATACTCCTGTACAGCTTAAGGGAAACATAAGCGACGTGCTATTGAGCCCGTTGGAAGCTTCTACATTGCTTTCTTGTACGACAGATGAAATATATCGGTTGTATGAGTTTGGTGAGATAAAAGCAGCCATCAGGCCGAAAATACATGCAAAGCTTGCTACCCATGAAGCTGCCTTTACATTACGAAGTGTTATAGAAACGAAGTTGACTCGAATGTGTTCAGAGACCGATGGTTTAAGTGTGTATCTTCCAGAGTGGTAAGCATGACGAAATTAAGCGATTTATTAGCAATAGAAGACGCGAACGTAAAGCAAGCAACGTTAAAGAAGATGTTTATGCCTTACACAGAGAATGTCAGTATCGATGGGTTTGAAAAAGAAGCTCTGACGATTTTACTCAATCTAAGTTCAAGTTATCAAGCTGATAGGTGTTCGAATTGGTTGGATGTTGCCCGTGCTAAAAACTATCTCCAAAACATTGATAATCTGGATGCATCTCTTGCTGAAATCAAATGGTTTCATACTCATAATCTCAAGTTCCCGGATTGTCGCGTCAAAGGACAACGGATAATAGCAAAGGCTCTTTCTACATCTGAGTCATTTATCTCAAGTGTAGGGTTAGATAATGGTTGGGGCTGGTCACATAACTCTGCGTTCTATCGTCACCCGATCTGGTTGTTGAACCCCTTTAGCTGGCGATCAAAGTCAGTGAGTGTCCTGTCTCTCATTCAAGAAGAAAATCAGGATTGGTTATCACTTTTACAAGAGTTTGGTTTAACCGTAACGCAACTGGCTCACATTCAAAACTCATTGTTAGTTGAACTGCGTGATGAGATCTTTCCTAACAGTGTAAGTGCATATAGCAAGCAACTAAGATTCCCATGGAGGGGGGATTACGTATCAATAACCCCAGTAGTGAGTCATGCAATGCAAAGAGAGTTAGAACTTAGATCGCGTAATAAAGAGAGTAAGTTACGGTTTGTATCCTCGTCTTTACCAAACTCTGCGAGCATTGGCAACTTGTGCGGCAGTTTAGGCGGACATATAAAAGTGTTGGATTATCCTTTAGGAGTAAAATCTAACCTAAACAAAACATTAAATGTAAATCGTCAAAAGAGTGGGCGATATTTTGATGACTATCAGGTAACGAACTCTAGGATCTGTCAGGTACTGAATCATCTAATCGGAGTTAGACCACTTAAAACAAAAAAGCAAAGAGAGCGGGCGCGATTGGTTCAGAGTAGGATATTACGAAAGCAAATAGCATTATGGATGTTACCGCTACTTGAATTAAGGGATATTCAGGATGCAGTGCCCAATCGGCAACAATTAAAGCATGATGATTCACTTGCTCAAGCGTTTTTGACATTGCCTGCGTCAGAATTTCCGTCATTAGCTAACGATTTTAACCGACATCTACATTTCGTTTTTCAGGAAAACAGGTTTACAGCTAAGTTTGCGTATCACCCTAATCTTATGAGCGTAGCCAAAGCGCAGATCAGTTGGTTGCTAGAAGAACTTAGTCAACCAAGCGAACCCCAAGAACTAGAACCAGCTGAACAATACATCTACCTATCATTTTTTCGAGTGCAAGATGCTATTGCAATGAGTAGTCCTTATTTATCGGGTATCCCGTCGATGGCGGCCTTTTGGGGGTTCATGCACCAATATCAAAGAGAATTCAATCAGCTTGTTGGCGGTGATTGTAAATTTGAATTCTCAAGTTTTTCGCTTTATGTTCGAAGTGAGAATATAAAGCCTTCAGCAAAACTTAGCGAACCTAACTCAGTCGCCAAAAAGCGAGTTATTTCTAATGCCAAGAGACCAACAATTCTCGGTCAACGGTTGTCTGATTTAGAGATAGATCTGATCATACGAGTTGAAAGTCAAAATAGAATTTCAGATTTTTTGTCGGAGCTTAAAGCTGCGCTTCCAGTAGTCTTAGCGGGAGGTTCAGTCTTTCAACCACTTATTTCATCACAGATTGACTGGCTCAAAACCTTCAGTAGTAAAAGTGAGCTATTTCATGTTTTAAAAGGCGAGCCGGCAAACGGGCGTTGGTTATTTCCAAGCGAAACGCAGCCACAAAGTTTTGACGAACTTGAACAGTTATTAAGTGGAGACTCAAATCGCATTCCCATTTCAATTGGCTACCATTTGTTAGAGTATCCAACAGCGCGTGATAATTCATTAACTGAAAGACATGCTTATGCAGAGAATGCTTTAGGTATTGCTAAGCGTTTGAATCCAATAGATGTTCGTTTTGGTGGACGAGATCACTTTTTTAACCATGCCTTTTGGTCGTTAGAATACAGTGGAGAAGCTATCCTAATAAAAAAATTAAGGGATTAGTTGCTTATGGAGCTCTGCAATCAACTCAGCTATTTACGTTCGCTTTCTACTGGCAAAGCATATTTCTATTCTTTATCCAATGAAGGGACGATGTGCCCAATTGAAATAGACAGAACCCGATTAAGGGCTCCCAAAGGTGGTTACTCAGAAGCATACAAAGGTAACAACTTTTCACCGAAAAATGTTGCCCCTCAAGACTTGTCATATGCAAACCCTCAATATATTGAAGAATGTTACGTTAAGCCAGGTGTGGATGATATCTATTGTGCTTTTTCTCTACGCATCAGTGCCAACTCATTAGGTCCCCAAATATGTAGTGATGATGAAGTGCGTAATAAGTTATCTATGCTTGCCAAAGCCTACAAAAAGGCAGGTGGTTACTCTGAACTTGCACATCGCTACGCTAAAAATATTCTACTTGGTACATGGCTTTGGCGTAATCGAGACGCTCGAAATGTACAGATAGAGATTACGACGAGTGACTCTAATGTATTCGTTATTGAAAATGTTCTTAAGCTTTCCTGGTATGGAAAGTGGGATAAAAAGTCGACTGATATTTTGGAACAACTAACTGACTTTTTGGTTAGAGCATTGTCCGAACCCAAGGCATATTTCTATATGGATGTTAAAGCAAAAATGGCTGTCGGGTGGGGAGATGAAATCTATCCAAGCCAAAAATTTTTGGATAGTAAGGAAAATGATGTTCCTAAAAAGCAGTTAGCAACCGTTGAGATTGAGGGTGGAAGGGAAACGGCCGCACTCCATGGGCAGAAAGTTGGGGCGGCTTTACAGTTAATTGATGATTGGTGGCACGACGAAGCAGATAAGCCCCTAAGAGTTAATGAATATGGTGCAGATAGAGAATATGTTATTGCCCGTCGACATCCTAAGCTGAAAAATGATTTTTATCAGTTACTCCGAAATACCGAGATTTGGATTGAAAGTATGACATCGTCTAAAACTATACCTGACGATGTTCACTTTGTTATGTCTGTCCTGATTAAAGGCGGTCTGTTCAATTGCTCCAAAGCTTAAGTAAGGGTTCCGTTATGGCAAAAAGGTTCTATCTCCTCATACGTTACTTACCAGTCCACGCTGACTATGAACTCCTAGCGGGCCGGTGCATTTCGCAAATGCACTTATTTATGGTTAATAACCAACAAGTTATGAATAAAATTGGGGTGAGCTTTCCTAATTGGGGGGCATCGTCAGTTGGTCAATCCATTGCTTTTGTAGCAGAAGACAAAGACGTGATGATAGGGCTTTCTTATCAGCCTTATTTTTCTTTGATGGTGAAAGAAGGCTTGTTTGAGTTGTCTAGTGTACTCGAAGTACCTGAAACAGTCGGTGAGGTAAGGTTTGTTCGCAACCAAAATGTTGCTAAAAGTTTTTTAGGCTCAAAGAAGCGAAGAATAAAACGCAGTATGGCTAGAGCGGAGTTATCTGGTCGTGAACAAGCTTTACCTGTCGCTAAAGAAGAGCGTGCAATTGGGCACTTTCATAGAGTACCTATTTCTAGTAGTTCATCAGGGCAGGATTACATTTTATATACACAAAAGGAACTTGTTAATAAACGCTCTACAGCAGACTTTAATAGTTATGGATTGTCAACCAACCAAGGAAGAAGGGGAACCGTCCCAGACTTTAACTTTTAACCCTTTTTGGGGAGAGTATTTTTAACTTCATAAAAACAATGTCTTAGCTGTTGGTTTTGTAAAAGGGTATTTTGAGGTTTTGTGACTTAAAGCAATCAAAATCAGAAGGTTAGTTATTATAGTTGATAGTGTCCTGCCGTATAGGCAGCTAGGAAAACTATTGGTACTCGAATGGTTAAGCGTTCTCCGTGTCCTGCCGTGTAGGCAGCTAGGAAATCTATCCTTGAGGAACAAATTTTAGATTTAGAGTGTCCTGCCGCATAGGCAGTTAAGAAAATGTTTAAGAATTACTCAGGTTAAACACCAGATAATCCTGCCGAAGAGGCAGTTAACTTAACTGAACGAAAGAGCTCTCTATTTTTGAGAGCTCTTTATATTTTTTGAAGCCTTATACTCTGATAACACAGAGTATAAGTCTTCAGCACGATTCGACCTCTTTAACTTTCTTTTTACCAAGTATTTTTGGTATTGAGGCTCAAAAATTTATGGTACGCCTGATTAATCGGTACCTTTGCTATTTGAAGCGAATTGAACTGACAAACCATATTCATGACCTTTACCAATCGTGAAATTGCCATTGACCTTGGCAGTTAATGAAGTACTTAAGGGCGAGCTAAGTTCTGGATTTTAATTTTCATAAAGATCGCCAAGGTTGTCCGAACTATTTACTATCTAGCTTGAAAGGATAATGCCCACAATAGTCAATTTCTATAGTAGGCATTTTTAATTTTTCTTTAATTCAGATTATTTTATTAACCCAAAAGCACGCGGCATACTTAAGCTTATTTCAGGGACAAATGTAATAAGTAGTAGAGTTATTATCAGCACCGCGCAAAAGGGCAGGATTGATTTAATAACATGCTCTATTTTCGCTCCACTAACACTACACCCAACAAACAGTGCCGTGCCTACTGGTGGTGTTGCAATCCCGATGCATAAGTTGAATATGATCATCATAGCAAAATGAATAGGGTGCATACCTAGTTGAGTGGCGATAGGCATAAATATAGGAGTAAAGATTAATACTGCTGGCGTGAGGTCCATGAACATACCAACGATTAGAAGTATTATATTCATGAGGATCAAAATGATAATCGGGTTGTCTGAAATAGAAAGCATCCAATCGCTGATTAAGCTTGGTAAACCAGTAAAAGCCATGGCCCAAGACATAATTGTCGAAGCTCCAATTAAAAACAACATAATTCCAGTAATCTCTGCTGTCTCAATACAAATGGTACGTAGTGCAGAAAGACCTAGCGAGCGATAAGCAAGAGACAAAAACAAAGAGTAAAGTACCGCGATACACGCGCCCTCTGTTGCTGTAAACACACCTCCTATAATCCCTCCAATAACAACCAAAACCAGTCCAAGGCTAGGTATCGCTCTCCAGGTGATAGCTAATGCTTCAGGCAATGTCGTGCGGGTTGCTACGCTTTTATACCCTTTTTTCTTAGCAATAAAGTACGCAACGATCATACAGCTTATGCCCATTAAGATCCCGGGAACGTAACCAGCTATAAATAGAGCGGCAATGGATGTTCCACCACTCACTACAGAAAACACAATCAGTGAGTTACTTGGTGGAATAAGTAATCCCGCAGGGCAGGAAGCCACGTTGACAGCAGTAGAAAATGATTTGCTATAGCCTTCTTTCTCTAGTTCTGGTTCTAATGTTTTACCTACGGCTGCCGCTGCCGCTACGGCTGAACCCGATACAGAGCCAAAAAGCATATTTGCAATAACATTTACATGTGACAGTGAACCCGGAAGCCGTCCAACTAATAGCTTCGCGAAATCAACGAGTCGCTGAGCTATTCCACCCCTGTTCATGATGTTACCAGCCAGTATAAAAAAAGGTATTGCAAGTAAACTAAAGCTGTCGATACCGGTTACTATTTTTTGCCCAGCGGTCATAAGTGCAATATCAAATGGCATGATGGTGCACATGATGACAAGAGAAGATAAAGCAATAGCAATCGCGATTGGAATACTAAAAGAGATCAGCAGCATAAATAGACACAATAGCCAAAAGCCGACGGAGATATCCATACAACTATCCTCTCTCATTGGAAGGTGTTGCCAGTAAATTGGCGATATTAAATAATATGTAAATACACATCAGTGAACCAGCTAAGGGCAATATAAAGTATACGTAGGACATTGGTATTTGTAGTGCTGGTGAAAATTGCATAGTGGTTCTACCCATCAGTTGAATTCCACCTTTTATCATCGCCAGAAAAACAAATGATAATGATGTTAAGTGTATTAATATATAACTAGGTTTTTGGTATTTTCTACCAATCGAATGTATGAATAATGTAATGGCTAAATGACCATTCTTACCAAATAAGTAACTAGCACCCAATAGTCCAAACCAGATCATAAGGTAACGCGCAAGTTCATCTGTAAAGGAACTTGGGTCATTCAAAACATAACGACTAAACACTTGCCAGGTAACTGAAGTTACTAAGAGAAAGAGAGCAATACTACAGAACGATAGAATTATTTTATCTAATAGGTTCTTAAACTTTGTTATATGAACGTCCATTTTGATATCCAGAGTATGTGTTTCTATAAATATGAACTTAATAAGAATATCTATAACTATTGTTTTAAATATTGCGACTTAATAATTATGTTTAACTGGGATTACCAAGTCGCTAATTTATCTTTTTATTAAGATTAGAGCTTTTGTATCGCCTCAACGTAGTAGCTCAAGTTAGAGTCTTTTTGAGCTTCTTCAATCATTGGTTGCACTTTATCTCGGAACTTAGACTTATCTACTTCGACAAATTTCACGTCGAGTTTTTTAGCAATGGCCATATTTTTACTGTCAGTTTCTGCCCAGATTTTAATTTCTTCTTCTCTCGACTCGTTAGCAGCTTCTTTTATGATTTTTCTCTCTTCGTTGGACAAGCTATTCCAGGTTGATTCAGAGATCATTATCAAGTCAGGAGTCATCATATGCTGGTCCATTGAATAGTACTTAGCCACTTCGGAGTGCTTCATTTCCACAAGGCTAGAGATATTGTTTTCTGCAGCATCAATGACACCTTGCTGTAGAGCGGTATAGACCTCGGTGAACGGAACAGGAGTAGGCTTAGCCCCTAGTAAACGAACCATTTCCATCATCGTAGGTGATTCTGGTACGCGTACCTTAAGTCCTGCTAAATCGTCTGGAGTCTCAATAGGTTTCGCACTGTAAAAACTGCGAGAACCAGAGTCATAAAATGTAACGCCTATAAATCCTTTCCCTTTGCTAGAAAGCAGTAACTTTTCTGCAGTTTCACTACGCATGAATTCATGCATATGAGTAGAGTCTCTAAACAAGAATGGGATTGAAATAGCCTTAAAGGTAGGTTCGAACGATTCAGCAAGAGAGCCATTTATCTTAGCCATATCGATAGCGCCAGTGACTACTTGCTCAGCTTGATCTCTCTCTGAACCTAACACGCCATTAGGGAAAATCTTGACGTTCATTTCTCCGTTAGACTTTTCGTTCACTTTTTCCGCAAAGATTTTCATGCCAGCATGTGCAGCACTTTCAATATTCATCGCATGACCTAGCATTAGAGTCTTTGCGTTGATAGAAAACGTCATCATCACAGAGGCAGCTGCTAGCGTAATTAATTGTTTTTTCATGTTCTTCTCCAGAATCGTTGTCATTTTTCCAAGGTATAGGCAGGATGAAAGGCAGTTATCAATCCTGAACATAATTTGTACGCCTCGTTTATTTATCATACAATAATTTAATACCTCAAATGTGGCTATCTCCACAAATTATGAAATGAAATGTGTAAGCGGTGTGATGAACTTCGCTTTAGAGAATCATGCGCATCAATATGCTGCCAGGGTTAAAGATTTTGGCCTAAGCAGTTTGTTTCTTAACTGGCCGAGATAACAACTTGCATAAGGGCGCAGGGAGCGGAAGCTGAGGTGGAGAGAGGCGACTGGTTCGGTGGCACTGACAATACTCGAAGTACGTTGTTGCGCTATTTTAAGTTCTAGATCAAGTCGTATAAGTAGCGAAGAGCCGCGTAGTGCGGCTCTTTTCACGTGGTTAATAGCTTATTTGAATCTGATTATGACAATTAGTCACTACCTAGCATGTCTGCAATTTCGAAATTGGTGTCATGTCTAGCTGCTTGAATATACTTATCGCATTCTTCTGTGCTAATCGACCATGAGCCATTTTGGGTTCTAGAAACTACTTGCCGCAAAAACTCTGATTGGCCAGATTTATAATTCCACGCCAAGTCACTACCATACTGCTTACATAACTCGACTTCACTTAAGTTTGAAGCATCTGTTGATGCATAAGTTGATAGTGCGAATAGACATGTACTGAGTAAAATTATTCCTCTCATCTTAGACCTCCTCATGTTCAGTCTACAAACTAAGAATAGTTTCATTTGATGAAAGGGCACTGCTCTTTACATTACTTTGAATTAGGTTTGCCTTACTTTACGTCTGGTTGTTGTGTCTGTTATTAGAAGTAGAATTGAACGAGTCAACGGCTTAACGGTTGATTATGACAAGCCGAGTGTATGACGATTTAGAAGGGAGGAGCTTTGATAGATTTAATATACAAAAAACGCGGCCTTAGAATGGCCGCGCTTTTATAGAGAGAAATTATTAGCTTTCTGTAACTGGTTCAGAGGCTTGCTCAGCACTTGAATCTACGGCTTTAACAAGTAGTAGACCAACACCACCGACAATAGCACCACATAGGATAAAGACTAAGCGACCCCACATTGGGTTAGGTAGTAGAGCCATGAACATCACACCTACGCCTGCTACTGCGATCAGCTTACCAAGCATTTGACGCTGTTTGTTATCTAGTTTCTTCTGTGCTGCAGATTCTGCAACAAGAGGAGTTGATAGGTTGTCAAAGAACTTGTCTACATCTGCTTGACGTTTCTCTGTTAGAGGCTTGTAGAACATAGTCGATAGCATGAAGAAGCCACCAGTCAGAACAATGTGTCCTACTAGACCAAGCGCCACTTTAACATCGGACCATTCACGTTTAGTTAATTCTTCAAGACCGAATGTTGAAGACACCATGTCAGCTGTGATAACAAAGCCAACAACATAAGATACGATACCACCTACAATCAGAGTGCCCCAACCAGCCCAGTCTGGAGTCTTCTTAATAAAGAAGCCTAAGAATGCTGGAATTGTCATTGGGAAGCCGATAAGTGCACCGACATACATCATTGTGTCGAACAGGCTCAAACCTTTCAGAGAGTTAATGAACTGCGCAATTAAGATGATTGCGATACCAAAAACAGCTGAGGTGATTTTAGATACAGTAACCAGCTCTTTCTCAGATGCCTGGCCTTTACGTATAACTGGTTCGTAGAAGTTCTTAACAAAGATACCTGAGTTACGGTTAAGGCCTGAGTCCATTGATGACATCGTTGCTGCAAACATAGCGGCAACTAACAGACCGACCATACCAGCTGGCATGTATTGTTCTACAAAGTAAAGGTATGCGAAGTCACCGGCTTTGCTGCCCGCTTCCGGGTAAGCTGCGGCTAAATCGACACCTTGGCCTGCAATGTACCAAGACGGCATAAACCAAATAAACACACCACCTAGCATCAGAACACACGCAAGCAACGCTGCTTTTTTCGCATTCTTTGAGTCTTTTGCTGCAAGGTAACGGTAAGAGTTCAGCATATTGTTAGTAATAGAGAACTGCTTAACAAAGATAAAGAATGCCCAGATGCTGAAAATGCTTAGGTAGTTTAGGTTGTTACCCGCTACAAAAGAACCGCCTTCTGCTACAGGGAAGTTTGAAATGATTTCACCAACACCACCGCCTTGAACTACTGCAACGACAGCACAGGTAACGGTTACTGCCATGATGATGACCATCTGCATAAAATCAGAGGCAATTACTGCCCATGAGCCACCAGTAACTGACATAGCAAGAACAACCAAACCTGTAATCCAGATAGTTGCTGTCATGTCGAAACCGAAAATGCCAGATGCGATGATAGCCAAAGCGTTTAGCCATACACCTGCTGAAACAACACTGTTTGGCATAGAAGACCAAGTAAATACTTGTTCGTTCGTAGTACCAAAACGCATGCGGATTGCTTCGATTACGGTTACAACACGTAGTTGGCGGAACTTAGGAGCAAAGTACGCAAAGTTCATGAAGTAACCAAATGCGTTTGCCAGGAAGATCATAGCGACCGCGAAACCGTCGTTATATGCTTTACCTGCCGCACCAGTAAATGTCCAAGCGGAGAACTGCGTCATAAATGCAGTTGCGCCCACCATCCACCAAAGCATATTACCGCCGCCTCGGAAGTAATCACTAGTGGTACTTGTGAAAGTTCTGAACATCCAGCCTATTGCGATTAAGAATAGAAAGTAGATGCCTACAATAATAGTATTGAGTTCCATCTTTAGACCTTTTGATAGTTGTTTAATGTCTGTGTGGTAATAGTAACTATCACTGGGTTTTATTTGTAGTACAATAACTCAAAATCGTGACCGGTGATACGGAATAAGAGGCTTAATTAATCATACAAGTGATCATTGTCGGATATTGAATCTTGATTTCTCCAATGAGGCCTTACAAATTAAAGGATTGAGGGAGGTTGTGGCAGATGTAGAATCTTGTTTTTAACTTTGATTCTAATCAAGCTTACATTGAGAATCTTAACATTATTAGCTTTGCTCTGACAAATTGTATGATTTATTTGTAAAAAAAAGCCCACACAAGCCTGTAATGTGTGGGCGAAAACGGCAAGGTTACCGTCTGAGCTAAGAGCTCTGTTGGTTGGCAATAGAACAGTTAAACGAGGTTTGGGTATCACAAGGCAATGCTCGAGGGTGCTTTGTCTTGCGTGGCTGTTCACGTTGCACTGTAAGATCTTCGACAATCATTGCCAATCAGCAGAAACAGGCTCAGTAATGTGTAGTTATGATATGGGAGCAACAAAATTTTATTCAGCTTCTCATGCTAATACTCACTTATTCGGTAAGAACAGCAATAAAACTAAATTGATAGTATTGTAGTACAAATAAATGTAAATGTTTGAAGTCTCAAAGTGTGAAACGAATCATGATTTGTTGTGGCGAATAAATGGCGTGTGTCCTAATTTTGAATTAGTGCAACCATATCAGTAAGTTGCATTTGCTTGGTTTATTTGATCTAAGGTGTATCTACACGCTTATATAAACCCGCATTGGGATAGTTGCTGCTCATCGTGTAAAGGCGCAATATTTTATGATAGCCAGCGACACCACTGGCTATTTATTTAGCAGATACTAGCTTTCTACAATGTACTCCTTACGCTTACTCACTTTTCTTTTCGAAAGCTTTTTCCAGTTGACTGGCATCATGGGAAGGACAATTAAGACTATACCCAGAGCGGTAAATAGATCGGGTATTTCGTCAAACCACATCACACCAAATAGTGTCACAAATGCGAGTCCAGAGTATTCAGCTAGTGCAATTTGACTGGCAGGTGCGCGTTTAAACGCTTTGACCACTAAGGCATGGTAAGACAAAACAAATACATTAATGGCAATAATCCACAGTAAATGTTGCCAAGTGATAGCTGTCCATTGCTGATAGGCCAATAATAACGCAATTGGTAAGGTCATTAACGTTGTCCAGAATAATGTACCAACTAATGGTTGTTCTTTTGGCATACGACGAATCAGAATGTTCCCAACTCCAATCGCTAAAGCGCTGCCTAGGGCAATGATTGCTGCCCAATGAAATTGCTCTGGACGTAATACTATTAGAACACCGCCAAAGCCAAGTACGGTACCCAGTACTTTTCCTTTTGAAGGCGTTTCTCCTAAAAATATTACCGAGAGAGGTAACACCAATAAAGGGCCAACGTAAAAAATAGCATTCGCTGTTGCTAACGGTAAGTGAGTAATTGCTACCATCGCGCAAGCACTGCCAAGCAAAATGAGCTGTGCGCGCCAGAAAGTAATCCAATCACAGCCCATAAGGCGTTGAGGTTTTTCTAATCGCAGCCAAATAGGCAGCAAAAATAATAAGCTGATCAGTTGTCGGATTAAAACGTACTGAAAAGTGGGAACTTCTCCATTCAACATTTTCAGAGACACATCCGACAGCGACGCGACCAGATTCGCCGCGACCAAGAGGAAGATCGCGGTAGAAACATCAGATTTTTTCATAACAGAATACTTTGTGGTTTAAATACTCAGACGGTAAAGGGTACCTATAGTCGTCTTGGCTTGAGGAGTGATGCGGGTTTGTTGAGCGAGTAATAATTCAGCGGTGGCAACTGCGTCTGCAAGTGCGTTATGACCGTTGTATGCAGGGAGTCCATAACGTGCTCTTGTCGCGGATAGTGTCACATCATATCCATCAGGGGAGTTGATCGCTTTTTGTAACCGCTTTTCAATACACAATGTGTCAATCCAAAGCAGAGGTGGTGTATCGATGTTGAATACGCTTAGCAGATACTGGTTGATGAAGTTTGCTTCGACCAGGCATCCGTGTGCAACAATCAGTTTTCCTTCTGCCACTTTAAAAAATGACCTCATCGCTTCATGGATAGAAACACCATCGACGAGCATTTGTTGCGTAATATGATTAACGACAGCGGTTTCTGGCTTAATTTTCGAGTCGCTGTGAACGTACATGTGCTTACTTGTAGATAAGTCAATGTGGCCGTGTTTAACTTCAACCCAACCAATCGACAAAATCACTTCTTCTTCACTATCTAGACCTGTAGTTTCTAAATCCAAAACAACAAATTCTGTCTCCGAGGCAAGTTGGCTTACGCGCAATTGTGGGGAACGTAATAGATTCTTTAAATATGTAGGGAGCCCTCGTTTTTTAGCGTAACTTACTCGTTTACGATTCATTCGCTCAAAAGGGTGGAGGTACTCAACTAAACGTTTCATTAACAACTCCCAAAGCGAACTTTTGCTGCTTCTTGTAAATCGGCAATGATACGAAATGCATCTTTTAAGTGTTTACGCTCAAAGCTACCAAACGAATTTGGATCGATATGGTTATTAGGTTCTTTGCCATTCTTTAAAGCGTCCAATTGGTGTGCAAATCGGAACGAAAGGATGAACTGGTATGCATTGGTAATGTTCTTATAGGAATCATCGCTTAGCATGCCTTTTTCATTAGCGGCCTTAAATCGTTCGTCAGTGGCTGTAAGATCGCACTCTACGGCCAGACCATAGATCCGAGCTAGATCAATGATTAGAGTGATTGCATATTTTTTTATATCTAGCGTTTTTTTGTCTTCACCGGATTTTTGCAATACCAAGCTGTTAAAAATACCCAGTGGCGGGTTCGTATTTACCGCATCATTAACTAGCATAGAAAGAAACTCCCTGTTTCCTCTAATATTTGAGTGCAATTCGTCACGTAATATGCGTTCAAACTCTTTGTTTCCGTACACGGTACGAATTTCCAAAAAGACGCTTATATTGAGTAGTCGTTCATATTCCGGGCTGGCTACCCACTTCTTATAGTATTTTTTCCACACAGTCAGTGTTTGGCACCACTTAGGGGTAGCTGCCATGAACTTGCCTGGACATAACGGATAATTACATTTGTCCAAACCATTACTCACCATCATGGCGAGATGTTTGAAATAGATGCGATCGTTATCTGTTGCTTTTTCTTCTAACACGATTGCACTGTCTTGATCAGATAACATGTGTACTTCATTACGGGCATGAGAACCTGCCACAATCCAAGAGAAATCACAGGGTGGAGTACCTAACTTATCAATGGCGATTTCTATTAAGCGTCGGGTATAAGCGTCCATAATCATTGTCATTACTTTTCCAATGATTTCTGGTGAAACGCGTCCCTCAACTAAAGCTTCAAATATGGCTTGACGCTCTGAAGTGAAACTAGAAAGCGCCTTTACACTGCCGGCATACTTAATTTTTTCGATTAGAAATATCGCTTGAACACGATGATTCTGAACTAAGTGTGTTGTGGTTAAAACGCCAACAACCTTATTGTCTTTAACAAGTGGCAGATTTCGAATGTTATGTTGCATCATAATAGAAGCAGCATGCAGCACTAGATCATCAGGGTGAATAGTTTGGGGATCTGGTGACATAACTTCAGAAATTGGGTTCGTGATGCTTAAACCTTTCGCAATGACTCGTTTGGTCATATCCCGGTCGGTAATCAGGCCTGCAATTTTATCGTCTTGGTATACAACTGCGCAGGGAGAACACTTATCTAACATCTCGTTCGCAACAGCTTGAATAGATTGATCTGCGGTGACAATCGCCACTCGACCACTGGCGATATCTTCTACACGACGAATAAAAAGTCCTTTTTCTTTATTGGACCAGACAACATCTAGTGCTGATTTCAATCTGACTTGAGCTTGAGATGCAAAGTGCTCTGCGCATTCAGGGTAGGCGGTACAAAGCTTTTGAAGTGCCGAGTTGGGTATGACGTAAACCAGTGAATTTTCAATAGCAATCGCTTGGTATTCTTTGCCGTTTTCTACTTCATTACCTAAAAAGGTAAATCCAAATAGATCTTCCGGGCCTAGTTTAGCTCTCAGTACACCATCGGATTTACGTTGTTCGATGGACCCTGTTCGAATGATGTAAAGCGACTTTTCACGTTTGGAAGCTCCCTGATCAACGACTTCACCTTTACTGAGATAAGTAATCTGAACGCAAGACGCCAGTTCACGAAGTGCCGTTTTAGGAATTTTGTCAAATGGGTCTATCTGACTGATGAACTGTAGGATGTTGGGAAGCAATGAATCGGTCATACTACAACGCTATCGAAAGTTAATTTGTATTACTATATATCAAAATATTGGTAAGGTATCACCCATAAATGGAAATAAGTTTCGAATAGTCATAAAAAAAGCACGCTTTAATGCGTGCTTAGTGTGTCTACGTGATTGCTCTTTAAGCTTGAGGTTTAGCTCGCTGCTGGAAGGCGGTGCTTAGACTCAAGTAAGTGGTTAGCAGATGCTTGACGAGCTTTGTCTGCATTGCCAGCCATAATTGCTTCGTAAATTTCACGGTGTTCATTGATACACGTATTGCCTTCTTCAGAGGAGTGAGCAATAAAGTTGATAAACATCGTTGTTAGAACGTGACCAAACGGCAAGAAAAAGTCGTTTCCAGTTGAGTTAAAAATGATGCTATGGAAACGGATATCAACATCCATCCAACGTTTCTTATCCAATTCGTCTTCTTTTGCTACTTCTAACATATCTTGAAATGCTTCAGAAAGTTGGATTCGTTGCTCAGCCGTTGCATTCTTCGCGGCGAGAGCACAAGCCTCAGGCTCTATCGCACGTCGCAAACCTAAAAACTGGTGGCAGAATTGATCGATCTCTGTAAGACCATCCATCCATTCTATTAATTGAGGATCTAAGAAATTCCAGTACGCGCGGTTTATCACCCGAGTACCAACCTTCGGGCGTGACTCTAATAAACCTTTAGAGGTTAATAGTTTTACCGCTTCGCGTAATGCAGTACGACTGATGCCAAACTGCTCGCAAAGTGCCATTTCTCCTGGGAGGATAGACCCTTGAGGAATCTTACCTGACAAAATGCTACGCGCAATTTCGCGAGCTACTTGCACGTGAAGGCTTCGTTTAGAACCTGAAATAGAATGAAATTCGCCAGACATAAAATCACTTAATTTAGTCAAATATGTATTATTTAAGTCGCACTATACCACTCCTAGTGTAGCTCACCAAGCAGATGTTGGCGTAATAGTAGAAGGGCTCACATATGAAACTGAACTATTTATAATGTCATTGTTAGTTGATTACTCATTTATGACTAAGGCTGCTGTCAGAACGCAACAATTTCTCCAAGTTTTTAGAACATAACGGTTACCCAAATAATCAATGATAGTGATTGTCCACACAAAAATTTAAGTGAATATGCCAAATTTAGTTTCGAGTATAGAAAGTACAGTATAAGTGCTTTTACTGAAATTAATGTTATTGTATGATTTATTGGTGGTGTTGGATAGAAACTGCACCACTGATTAATTTCGTTCCAAACGACGAATATACTGACCTTAAAAAATGCCAGTGTCGTCTGGTCTTTTTATTTTTTGGTCATATTAGTCGTGAATGACATAGGTGCATTGCAATGAGGAGCGTAAATGGCAGAGTTTTCACTTGTAGGGAATTCTAACCACAAGATACATGTACAAGTGGCTAGACAGATCGCTCGTAAAATATTATCAGAAGAACTGGGTCAAAATGAAAAACTCCCAAGTGAATTGGAGTTATGCAAATTATTTGGAGTGAGTCGTACTGCGCTACGCGAGTCGACCAAACTGCTTTCTGCAAAAGGGTTAATTCTATCCAAACCGAAAGTAGGTACAACAGTACTTCCGAGAAATCACTGGCACTTTCTTGATCCTCAGCTTTTAGAATGGATTCAGGATTTAGAGGACACCAAGCCATTCTTATCTCAGTTCCTAGGCTTAAGAAAAGCGATTGAACCTGAGGCTTGTGCGTTGGCTGCAATTAATGCGAGCGCAGAACAAAGAAAAGAGTTATCAGTAATTTTTCAGCGTATGTCTATGGCGGCTAATCGCCATGATTATGAAGATTGGATAATTAATGACCACCTGTTTCATCAAACGATATTCCTTTGTACTCGAAACCATTTTTATATCCCTTTTAGCAATATTCTTTCCACTATTTTTAAGCTGTTTATTGATGAATCAGTGGAAGGGGGAAGGTTTTGCCTAGATGAGCACCGCTCTATTTATGATGCCATTATGGCAGGTAATCAATTTCAAGCTCGTCTGGCTTCGCAAACATTATTAAATGACGAAAACCAGAAACTCTCTAAAGTAGTCAATGGATAACATAAACCAATATACACATCGTTTCGTTTATAAATACGTGAAGTTTAAAAGCTACACAATTCGATGTGATTAACTCTCTCCTAAGGCTCAATGATGTCTTCTCAGTCTTATATCAGAAAAAATTTATCACTTGCCTGGCCGCTAGCTCTCAACGCATTACTCATGCAGTCAATGCTGATGATTGATACTTTTCTTGTTACTCCACTTGGTGAAGTATCGCTTGCTGCAATGGGTATCGCGACCACTGTTATTTCATTTGTTTTGGGCACTCAAATGGCCTTGGCCAATGGCTCTCAACTGGTCTTAAGCCGCGCTGTAGGTTCGGGAAAGAGCTTCTCTTTAAACAAAGGATTCTGGGCTGGCTTGAGCATCAACGTTTGTGTCGCGATAATTTTCTGGACGTTATTGGCTGCTTTTGACGATGCACTGATAAGCTACTTAACTAATAATAAATCGCTTTATGCAGAAACTCAGCGATATATTGGAGTAGCGAAGTACATCATCATATTTAACGCTATTACACAGGTGATGATCGCGCTATTCAACGCGTTGGGGAGAACTAAAGTCCCTTTCAAAGGATACCTGATCGAGCTTCCTATTAATGTCGCCATGTCTTATGTGCTTATTCATGGGGCCTTAAGCTTTGAAGGAATCGGCGTGCAAGGTGCAGCGGCTGGAAGTTTAGTTGCTATTGCTATACGATTTTTGTATCTGACAATGTGTATCAAAGTTGATGATTCCATTGTTTTGTCGATGAAGAGCCTCGATGCTTCACTTAAGAGTAATATTCTTAATCACTTCAAAGAAATATTCCCTGTTGCTGCAAATGTGACTATGCTGCAAACGGGTGCCACGATTTATATGTTGCTGTACTCACAGCTTACTCTTAATGCCTATGTGGCGATGACAATTGTAATGCCGTGGGTTAAAGCGGGGACGCAATTTATTACTGCTTGGGCACATTCTTCAGCAATTACCATCAGCCAGGCGATTGGCTCCCGGCAAATGGACGAATTGCGCAAGAATGTTGATATCAGTATTGATATGGCAGTGACGATTTCAATTGTATCTGCGATGTTATTTTTTGCGCTGAGCTTTGTATTACCAGATTTATACCCAGATTTGGCTCCAGACACGTATTTAGCGCTTTCCGCCATTGCGCCGTTGTACATCTTTCTTCCTGTCGTAAGAGGGTACAACACAGTGCATGGCCATATATTAAGAGCACTTGGGAAAACAACGGAAGTCTTTAAGATAAACTTCACGGGCCAATGGATCATATCTATCCCACTGTGTGCGTTGGCGATCTTATATTTGGATCTTTCTATTTTCTGGGCGTTTGCTGTGATGCCTTTTGAAGAAGTTGTTAAAGCATGGCCATTCAGGCATTTAGCTCGTAAAGCGTTAAACGAATTTGACCTGAAAAATGCCGATAAGCTTATGTACGACTAACCAACTTTTCCATTTAGGTAGAACTTTACAGAAGGTTTCTACCTAATCTTTCTAAGTTCTTTTTTCTTAAGAAATTAAGCAAGATCACAGATGTTGTAGAAGCCTCTTATAAATTGTGATCGGTAAAACACATCGTGACATATTCGCTCGAATAGTTCCTTACTTTCCTTACTATATGTATGACAATATTACATATAGTAAGGTTTGACGATGAAACACAACGTACTAGTAGCCGCAATGGCTTTAGCTCTACCTACATTCGCAATTGCTTCTGATTTAAATAATGGCATCGATTACCCAGTTCCAGCTGATAAATTCGACATGAGAAACTGGAAAATCACTATCCCTTCTGACATCAACGAAGATGGAAAAGTGGATGAAATTGAAGGTGTTGCGATGCTGAGTTACTCGCACAAGGATTTCTTTTTTCTTAATGAAGAAGGGAACTTAGTTTTTGAAGTTCACAACAAAGCAGTAACAACTAAGAACTCAAAGAATGCACGCTCTGAGCTACGTGAAATGCCTCGTGGTGCAGACTTCTCTATCAATACCGATGATCTACAAAACCATTGGGCGCTTTCTAGCCATCCTCAAGCGTCAGAGCACAGCCAAGTTGGCGGTACTCTTGAAGCAACACTGAAAGTCGACCATGTTTCCGAGCATGCTAAATTCCCGGAAAGAGGACCTGCGCACTCTGTTGTGGTTGGCCAAATTCATGCGAAAAAAATTGATGCTCGAATCAAAGAAGGCAAAGGGTACGGCCACGGGAATGAACCCATTAAGATTTTCTATAAGAAGTTCCCTGGTCATGAGATGGGTTCGGTATTCTGGAACTACGAGCGTAACCTAGCGAAAAATGACCCCAATCGCATTGATATCGCTTACCCAGTTTGGGGCAATACTTGGGAAAACCATGAAGAGCCAGGAAAAGCAGGCATCGCTCTAGGTGAAGAGTTCAGCTACAAGATTGAAGTGGCTGGTACTATGATGAACCTGACGTTTGAAACTGCACGTCACGACACTGTGACTTACTCGATAGACCTGAGTAAAGGCGTAGATGACAAAGATTTCGAACACGGTTATGCAGAAGACATGTTCTACTTCAAAGCAGGTGCTTATGGACAGTGTAGTGTAAGTGAATCTCACCCAGTATGGGGTACAGGCTGTGCGGGTACAGGTGATTTTGCTATCGACAAGAAAAGCGGTGATTACAACAGCGTTACGTTTTCTAAGCTGAAGCTAAACGGAAAGTAAAATAAACAGCGAATCAAAATAGATTAACGCTATCCTAAGCCTCACCTGACCGGGTGGGGCTTTTTTGATCCTGTTTATCTATTCAGAATAAACGAACTAGGGGATAGGTAAATCAGTAACCCTTTATTTATCAGCACTTTTGCGGTGAATAGACTCGCTGGTTATAGCAACGTTAGGTGTCTTTGATTGTAACAACTCGCTGCTTCAAACTTGTTACTTGCTTTTAATGATGTCCAATCAACCCAATTGAAAGGGTTTAGAACGTTACCATTAGTGAAAGTCACTCTTAGGGTCTATAGCTTTGATGATGAGTTATTTATGGGAACGGTTTAATTATCAATAAAAGATAGGGACAAATAAAAACCAGGCCCGAAAGCCTGGTTTAGTACAGTAGGTTAATAAACGAGTTTAGAACTGCTCTGAGTCTATATTGTCGAAGTACGCTTTAGTAGCAATTCCACTATTATCACCAACATACATAGTGAACTGCGAAGGGATATTATTAGCGTCCAAACCTGTCTCGGATTGTGTCATCTCAACATCAGTTCCATTAATTGAAATAGTGACATTATCACCATCCCAAGCTAAAGACATAGAGTTCCAAGCATCTGTTGTTACTGAGCCGATTTCAATATCATCCGCCCCTGCTTCTGCCTCAACCTTACCGCTGCCTGATAGTCTCAATTCAAAATAGCGATCTGCATTGTTTTTGCCGGAACCAATGTTTATGTAGGTCGTCTTTTCGTTATCTGAAGGAATAAATACATCAAACGATACACTACCACTTGTTATAGCTCCTGCAACGAATTCGCGTGCAACTATAGGCTTCGTCGCTGGGTCCGTATCATCAATTAGCAATGAATTTGAACCGCTTTTCGCTTGGTCATCGCTCACGATTGCTCTCGCTATATCAGTGTTATATTCGATCCAGCTTGCACTTGCTTCACTGATGTTTGTGCCAACAGCGTATGAATCGAAATTGTCTGTTACGTCTCCAGTTGGTGTTTCTGGGCCGGTCTCACCGCCTTCAGATACAATAATCGCTTCGCTAGAGTTGTTATTGTAGACAGTTGAAAGGTCTAAACCTGACGCGTAGCTGTCAAAGTCATCTTCTAGAACTAACTCTTCAGAACCAGAATCACTTGAATAGATGGCTAGGTTGTCAGCATTAAGTTCAAAGTTAGTCGTGTTACCGTTGTCACCTAGTCTGATTGCGATAGTCGTTACAGCGGTACCGTCTGCTACTGGGAAGTTGTTCGCATATTCAACTCCATTGACAGAGAAAGAGAACGCCTCTGGTTCCCAGTTGACTTCTACCGCAAGGTTTTTGCCTAATTCAAAAGTACCGTCGGTTTCGGTTAAGTTCCCACTAGCGTCACGATATTTAATAACGCCGTTTTCAAATGCTACCTCGCCATGCAAGTTAGAGTTTGAAGTCTTCGCTGCATAAAATGAGATGTAGGCATTATCACCTGTACCATCCACGTCTTGCTCTGTTTCTTCATGATGTTGATACGCTAAATCGACTGTTAAGCGACCTGCTGATATTTCTGAAACAGCGGTAGATTCAGACAACTTGATACGAAGTTCACCGGTATCTTCTACAGTTCCACCTTTGTTAGTATCGAGAATTTGTACAATGTTATTGATACCTGCTTCGCTATTCGCTGTTGTTACAGCCGCTGTTACTAACTCGTTTTCTGATTCATCACTTGCGGTAATTTCACCGTTGTTTGTACCGGAAATAGTTAGTACGCCGTCAGAAATTTCGTAAGTACCACTCAGCTCTGTAACGTTGTCCAGATCAGTTTCGTCATAAAGATTGAACGTAAGTGTGTCAGCGTCAGCATCTTCAGTATATGTTGAAGTATAAATTGTGTAGGTACCGAAGTTATCATCATCGTTATAGTATTTTTGTGTACCATCTTTAAAGACATATACATTTGGCAGGTTATTTGGATCTTCCGAAGAAACAGCCGTTACCGGTGACGAGATGTCCCACATACCAGCACTCAAAGTAGACTCTGTTTCTACCGGGGGAGGTGTTGTAGTCGTCGGTTCGTCTCTCAGATCAGTGTTACATCCGGCTAGCAGGCCAGTAGAAATAGCAATTGCTGCAGCAATTTTCGTAATTCGCATGATAGGTACTCACTTTTGTTATACATCCATATTTAATGTCTTATTGTTAGACAATTGAGTTGGGGCATCTAGTGGGTTTAACCAATAGAATGATCTCACTCACACTCAACGCATAGATTACCTGTTGAAATGATGAATAAATCACACAAAATTGATCGTTGTGCAGTATTCGAATTAGAACGGATGTGTTGGTTTCTTGTTCAGTTAGATGCTGTAACTTAGCTGGAGCAGTTGGTTTTAAACGTTAACTCACTATATTTATTAGTGTATTATTTGTGCTTGTTCCGAGTTATGTACAGCGGGAGATTTGTACAAATAATCGAATAGTAATAAATAAGAGAGGATGTTGTTATTTCAGCCATAAATAGATTGGCTTTGCTTGTCATACAATGAGGTGTTGTATTTTTCCGTTTTGGAACTTGTCTAGTGAAATCTGTACTCCTAAAACCAGTTTTCGTTCACACTAGCAACGATTTTATGATCAAAATAGTAATACAATAGCTGGTGGTTCTAATATGAAAATCGTTCGTCTATTGATAGTCAAGATGAAACAAACCATTTGAATATGACTAATATTTTACTGCTCATTACAGCGATGAACGTGTTACTAAATAGAAATATCTTTATAGCCATATGATTCAAGGCAGGTGACATGAAAACATCAGAATGGTTTTGTTCCGGCTTTTTATGGGGCTCGTAACGAGTAGGTACTAGATCGTTGTTTTTAGTACGAGTTGTTCTTTCGCATTTGGAAATCGTGCGGTTGTATTTATGTTCATTTAAATCCAAATAAAAGAATCCATACCCGATCTGGCTCTCGAAATACGTGACTCCGCTTTAATCTAACCGCTGAAAAGAGGTCAAAAACAGGATCTAGCCAACAAAAATAGATATATAATACTACAAATAAGGCTAGGGGATAGCTTTCATGACTGATATCACAGAACTTTCACTGTCACTTAAGTAATATATTTGTCATACATTAATTCAATATGATTTTTAACACTAAGGGTTCTACCCGTACCAAAAAATATACAGAGAGATATATAACCATGAAAGCAGTTACTAAAGTATCCCTATTCGTATCTTCTGCATTGCTAGCAGGTGCCGCTTCCGCTGCAACGCTAGACTACCGTGCAGAGTACAAACACGATGATGAAACATATTCTCAACGCATTAAAATTGGTGGTGGTGCAAAAATCACTGATGATATTAAACTAGGTTTTGGTGTAGAGCAAAAATTTAGCAGCAATGATAATTCAAACTTTTGGGATCAAGTTGAAGCTGGTGATTCTGAGTTTGATTGGGGTGTACGTTACGACATTAACAAGCAGTGGTTTGTACAACCAGGTATGCCATTAACATTTGGTGATGAAAAAACCACTTACAAACCGCAGTTTCGTGTTGGTTACAAGTCCTCTTTTGGTTTAAGCACCGCTTTGCGTTACCGTCACGAGTTCCAGGTTTATACTGATGACGCAGGCAGCAAGACATTGACAGACGGTTCAAAAGTAAGTGTTGCAGGAAAAACGGTTGAGCAGGGCAAGTGGACACTTACCGGTTCTTATGACCTAAAGCAGCTTGATAAAGACTACCTTGATAACATCAAACTAAGTTACGAGATTAACTACAACCAAAACTACGACGAAGTGCGCCTTTCTGACGGTAAAGACTCTGAATGGGACGCTGGTATCATTGTTGGTTACCAAATGGGCCAATTCCGTCCTTACATGGAGCTGTGGACAGTTGATTACGGCTCATCAGCAGAAGATGATCGTCAGCTAAGAACACGTCTTGGTTTGAAATACAGCTTCTAATTAACCTTTGTTAGTTTAATTCTAGCTCCTAGTTTCAACGCAATTAAAGTCGGTTGATATTCGTTATCAACCGGCTTTTTTGCATTTATTTGAGGCTGATTTTTTACTAGATTTTTGCTTAGTGTGAAGTAGAGATAGTAAATCGAACATCGAGCCCGCGACTATAAGACCCCGATCTCATTTATCGCCATTTGGGGTTATTTGTATTATTTTATCATGTAATAATGTATTCAAATCAATGGCAGATAGTTACTCTAAAGCTTGCCAATTGGTTGCTTAGGGACGTCGCACTTTTCCTTAACTCTAAAATTAGATTCATTTAGTACGACATAATTGTATTATTATAACGGGTGAAAGATCGAATGAAACATATTTACCTCAAGAGCTTGTTAGCTTCTTCAATCCTATTGGCTGTTGGTTGTAACAGCACTGCAACTGCGAAGGCTGATTTCCCAAACAATCAAGAAACCGGTGTTGACATTCTAACTCCTGTTGCAATCACGGCGAGTAGCCATGATGGTAATGTGCCTGAGAACTTACTTGACCAAGATATTATGACTCGCTGGGCAGCGAACGGTGACGGTGAGTGGGCAATGTTGGATTACGGTTCAGTTTATGAGTTCGATGCAATCCAAGCGTCGTTTAGTAAAGGTAACGAACGTGTGACGTCATTTGATGTTCAGTTCAGCACAGATGGTGAAAACTGGGTTACGGTTATTGAGGGTGCACAAAGCTCCGGTCGTGCTCTTGGTCTGGAGCGCTTCCAGTTCGAGCCTGCGGTAAAAGCTCGTTATGTACGTTACGTTGGCCACGGCAATACCAAAAACCAATGGAACGCTGTTACTGAACTAGCGGCAGTTAACTGTGGAATCAATGCGTGCCCGGCAAGCCATGTCATTACCGATGATGTTGTTAAAGCTGAAGCGACTATGATTGCTACAATGAAGGCTAAGGAAAAAGCGCAAAAGGAACTCCTTAAAAATAATCGCAAAGGTGATTTCGGAGAACCAATCGTCCGTCCTTGCGAAACGACAGTGACATGTGATCTTTCTAAAGCAATGCCATCCCCAACGCTACCGGCAGCTCCACTAGCTAAGAATGCACCTGGCCAAAACTTTGACCTGACGCGTTGGAAACTGACGACGCCTTTCGATCATAACAAAGACGGTCGTGCGGATGATGTCGATGAATGGGATATGGCTAACGGCTTCCAACATCCTGAAATTTTCTATACAGCTGATGATGGCGGCATGGTTTTCAAGAGCTATGTAAAAGGTGCACGTACCTCTAAAAATACTAAGTACGCACGTACAGAGTTGCGCACTATGCTGCGTGCGGGTGAGAAGTCTCACAGTACAAAAGGTGTAAATCCAAATAACTGGGTATTCAGCTCAGCGCCGGTAGAAGATCAGAAAGCAGCGGGTGGGGTAGATGGCACGCTTGAAGCAACTCTGAAGATTGACCATGCAACCACGACAGGTCAGTCACACGAAGTTGGTCGTTTCATTATCGGTCAGATCCATGACAAAGATGATGAGCCAATTCGCCTTTACTACCGTAAGCTACCAGACCAGCCAACAGGTACGGTTTACTTCGCTCACGAAAAAACCAAAACAGGTACTGAAGATTACTACAGCCTGGTTGGTGATATGACTGGTGAAATCGGTAACGATGGTATCGCACTAGGTGAAAAATTCAGCTACATCATTGATGTGAAAGGCAACACGATGACAGTTACGGTAAAACGTGACGGTAAAGATGATGTCGTCCAAGTCGTTGATATGAGTGACAGTGGTTATGATGAAGGTGGCCGATACATGTACTTCAAGGCCGGTGTTTACAACCAGAATATGTACGGCAATCCAGATGATTACGCTCAAGCAACTTTCTACAAGCTAGATCAATCTTTTGGTAAGTACCAAGGCTAGTCCTATCAATTTTAGTTGATTAACTATCTTCGCCCTTAGCTTTGTAGCTGGGGGCTTTTATTATCTATCGAAGCAAATCCGATTCTTTAAATAGTGAGATACGAGCGTTGTCACTTTATTATGTGTTTTGCGTAACCGCGAACTTTACCAAGACTCATTAGTTTATATCTGCACTTTTCCCCTAAGACTCCCCTAGACGAAATCTTACTTTCCTCAAGACACTTAAGACTAATCTTTGTATTAGTTCACAACTTCTTTATTTGTATTATTTAAATATAAAATATGAGTGTGAGGTGGCGTTTTTTTAACCTCTCATTAAGTATAAATACCTTATTCCTCCGGCATGTTTGGTTTTATTGATTTGAAAAATAAGGCTTTGCATTATTACGTGACGGTTAGGGATGTGAGAGAAGCTATGATTATCAGCCAATTTGTTGGTGATTAATGTTATTTAACTACTAATTATAAGGTTTTGTACATGATTACTATATCGAAAGGGAGCGTTGCTGCTTTAATGCTTGTTAGTTCATTTTCAAATGCTGCGACTTTAAACATTGAGAGCGCATCAGACTGGGGAGGAGCTCATGCTAATTACCCGGCATCTAATGCTATTGATGGGAGTAAAGATTGGAGCTCAAGATGGGCAGCGCTCGACTCTGGCTCTGAAGTTAATTTGGTATTAGATCTCGGTAGTGTTCAGGCTGTATCAGCCGTCAAAGTTGCTTGGGGAAGGGGAGATGAGAGCACAAACAAATTTGAAATTCGTGCTCGGGCTGATGACACAAGTAGTACTTGGGACAAGGTTTACGCTGGTGATAGCAGTGGAACGACTAAAGACTTTGAAACTTATGATTTTTCTACGATCCAAGCTCGATGGCTACGCATAAAATCTTTTAGTAATAGCACCGGAAGTGACTGGACAAATATCACTGAAGTAGAAATCCTTGGTAGCTCCACAGCCAATAATTACAATTTAGATCCGACAAAAGCGCCTTCATCTAACTTTGATTTACTTGACTGGTACCTGAGTGTCCCTGTTGATGAAGGGGATGGTTACGCGACATCCATTAAAGAAAATGAGCTAGCGGCGAGCTACGAAGATGACTATTTCTACACAGGTAGTGACGGTGGGATGGTTTTTTATACACCAGTGAAAGGTTACAAAACATCGGAAAACACGAAGTATGTTCGTACAGAACTTCGTGAGATGCTTCGTCGTGGTGATACTTCAAAATCAACGACTGGTAGTGAGAACAACTGGGCGTTCTCAAGCATTCCATCAAGTAATCACTCCGACTTTGGTGGGATTGATGGTGTTATGGACGCAACTCTTGCTGTAAATCATGTTACAACTACAACTTCTAACCAAGAGCAGGTCGGTCGAATCGTTATTGGTCAGATTCATGCGGAGCATAATGAGCCAATCAGACTTTACTATCACAAACTCCCTGGTAACACGAACGGTGCAATTTACTTTGCTCATGAAACGTCTAAATCTGATGGCGGTGACGAAACTTGGTATAACCTGCTCGGGAACATGGTGACATCTAGCGGTAACCTAAATTCAACAGCAAATCCAAGTGATGGCATTGCGTTAAATGAAGAGTTCTCTTACAACATCACCGTTGACGGCGATACGTTATCCGTTTCGATAAGCCAAGGCGGAAGTCAACTGGCTTACCAGAGTGTAGACATGTCTGGTAGTGGATACGACGATGCAAGTAACTATATGTACTTTAAAGCAGGCATTTATTTACAGGACAATACCAGTAATGACGATGACTACGCGAAAGTGACATTTTATGAATTAAGCAATAGTCACGATAACTATAACTTTTAAAGGCTAACCTTTAGCTACCAATTGAAAAGTCGCGGTTTTTCCGCGACTTTTTTGTTCTTAAAATACATTTCTTTGCGAGGTTGTTATTTTAGCTTTGGGTATAACAGGTACGGTTGCTACGTTTATTTGGATTCTACCCAGCGAGAGTTTCGTTACGAGATTTAAGAACGATAGTCGTGAAAGAGAGTCACGCACGACCGAACCGTCTAAGAGGGCAGTTAGCTTAGCTCTAATGCTTGCACGGATTGTCCTAAGTGATTTTTGGACATTTCCAAGTTACAATCAATAAAACATTCCAACTACTCAGATTACTCCAAGTATGGCAACCTCGGTCAACACACCACCTTAGTTCTAACTATTACTTGCGTCCCATAACTGTTCGTACATCAAAGGT
Source organism: Vibrio penaeicida (assembly GCF_019977755.1). NCBI lineage: Bacteria > Pseudomonadati > Pseudomonadota > Gammaproteobacteria > Vibrionales > Vibrionaceae > Vibrio > Vibrio penaeicida. The sequence goes on from NZ_AP025146.1 coordinate 112,707, forward strand.
ACAGGATTTGTAGTATTCCTTATAGCTTTTACCCATAGTTATGGCTCCAGCTATCTGCTCATGGAACAAGTCATAAGCCTTTGAACGTTCTCGGGTGTTAATTTGCATTGCTGTGACTTTATTTGTGTCCTTAAATACTTCTTCACCACCGATATACATTGAACACTCAATCGCTCTCAATGATCGAATTGCATTCATTCTTGACGCTTCTTTATCATGTGCTTGGGTTAGCTTTAACTGATTTACATTAGCAGTTTGAAGCAAAACTAATCTCATAGCCTCGTCATCTTCGTAGTTCAGTAGTATATATCGCTGGATATCATCTCTTACACCATCGCCATCGGAATCAACACCAGCTAGCGTTCTGTTGTTTTCTGGACCGGGTTCAGGCGGGAGTTTGGAGATTAGTCGACTCTTTTCACTGCTTTTATCTATTGTGACTGAAAAACAATTTCCCGAATAACTAGATGCGGTAAACATTAAGAATAATAAAGAAATAGTCATTTTCTTCACTTAATATTGCTCCGAGATGATCATGTCCCACTATTTAACACTACACATAGTACATAGCTGCCAGTTCCTAGATTACCCTTTCATCTCTGTATATGTACTTTAAAGCTTGAAATCTACGATTTGTCCCTGCGCATTAGATGTTCAAACTATCTATGATGAAGACTTGAACCGCTATCAATAAGTAGGCACAGTGAAACATTACTAAAATTTGGTCAACTTAAAGCTATCAGTCTTCACACTCTGGAACTCTATTAGCTTGGAAAGGGGCAAAAGCTTCTTAGTTCGTACAACACTAACCGCACTTCAAGAACCACCACTGACATTATTTCGGGATAGAAATTACTTAAACCCATATGAAGGTGTAAATCCAAACTAAGAGCCCGAATCAAAGTTCGGGCTCAGTTTAGTGAGATAGTTATACTTTGAAACGATCCATAAGCGAACTCACACTATTATTAAACGTCTTGATTTGTTCAGATTCGTCGACCTGATTTTGGCTTAGCGTATTCAGCCTTAAGACGATGTTTTCGATTTCATGGATATTGTGCTTAATGTTCTGAATCAAGGAGTTTTGCTCTGCTGATGAAGTAGATATGTCATCGTTAAAGCGGCTGACCGTCACCATCCTTTCATTCAGATTGCTTAGCATCTCGACAGCCAATGCCAATTGAGTGCGCGTTTTTTCACAGTTGGACTTCGTTTGGTCTATTGAATCAACCAACCCTGCAGACTTCCCACGTAGGCTAGCGAGGGCTCTGTCAATTTCAGAGGTGCTCTCTTGGGTTCTTGTCGCTAGTGCTCGTACTTCGTCAGCCACTACAGCAAAGCCTCGTCCGTGTTCACCCGCGCGAGCCGCTTCTATCGATGCATTTAATGCCAATAAGTTCGTTTGCTCTGCAATGCCACCTATTACCGTTACGATAGATTGAATACTTTGGGTTTCATTATCCATCGACAGGATATCTTGCGATGTGTTGTCAATTTGAGTTTCTAAATCAGAAATATAGGTTTCTGTAACTTCGTTTATCTGTTTCGTCTCGTCACTGAATGCTGCTGCATCACGTGCGGCTGTGGCGGTGGCATGAGAGCTGTTTTCTACCTCTACCGATGCTTTTGATAGTTGCTCGATAGTTGATACTACTTGCGCTGTCTCATCCGTATGAACCTGTAACACGGTATGTGTATCTCGGCAGCTTGCTTCGATACTTTGAACTTTATCGTTGAGTTTCGCATTCCTTTGTTTCATTTCTTTAATCATTTCTTGAAGACCGCCGATGAAGAGGTTGATGTCCTTAGCGATATTGCCTAAATCATCATTCGAGTTCTCTTTTAGTCGCTGGGCGAGGTCACCATCGCCACGCGAAAGATCATGGACGACTTTTTTCAAAGAAAGAATAGGTTGGTACAGTTTGTTCAATACAAAAATCATCAAGATAATTGATGCGATAATAGTGCAAAAGATAACGGTGCGAGCATGAGACATCACCTTGTCTAACTTGGCTAATGCAACATTCGGATCCATCGCAGAAATCATAAACCACTGTTTTTTGGCCCCAATGTGTACGATTTTCGCCATCAGCAATACATTTTGGCCATTTAAGGTTCCGTTAATAAATTGTTCCGGATGCTGCGTAGCCTCATCTGCATTGATGCTTGCTTCAAGCGAAGAAAACTCAGTTTGAGCTTCAATACCTTCTATAGTCGAGGCGACAATCATCCCTCTGTCGTCGACTAAGATTCCTTTAGCCTGGTGGATTTTTTCTAGTTCCAGAAGTTGGGTTTCTAATTCATCAAAGCGAATATCTGCCATGATCACTTTATCCGAGTACGCATACATTACGCCCATCATCGGGGTGTTGGTGCTGCGGGTGAAAAAAACATCGCTGAATGAGAGCCCCATATGCTGTTTGGCCTGTTTGTACCAAGGCCGTGTGGTTGGATTGTATTTTTCGGGTATACCAATACCGTTAGGGAAAGATTCAGAAGGTCGAGAAGTATATGTCCGACCATCGTCATGCCCGATGACGATTTTGTCGATGCCACCAAGTGAGGCTGCATAGTGCATCAATACTTGATTTTCGGTTGTGTATTGGTTTGCAGAGATCTCCGTCGCGACTGCATTGACGGTATCTATAGTGCGCAGCACATCATTCTCAATTTTCCTTGCTTCGAGGGTAAGTGAGTGCTTGATTTCATTAAGGACGTTCTGCTGGATTTGTTCTTTGGCTAATTCTAAAGAGAACCAGTTCGATCCAATCAATGACAGCGAACTTACAATTGTAACCAATAAGATGAGTTTGGTTTTAAACCCAAGGTGAAAAGCGTACTTTTTGTTATTCATAATTCCATTCACATAGCAAATTTTGACGACTTAACAGGCTTGCTTTCGAGGCAATGTTCTTCCCGCAATAATGTGAATTGTATGATTTATTGAATTTGTGTTTTGTGATGCTGTTTGTTTTGTATGATTTATTGTTGTGACGTGACCGTCATATTAGTGAGTTTTTATAACCAGATTGAATAGCTGTAACAACGATTTGTATTGTTTTTTATATCAAAAATGGCAGTTAGAGTTGAATCTAATGTGAAAATTAGTACGTTTCATATGCTGATTTGTAGTATTAGTTGATGGCATTTTACGGGGTAAGCCACGAGAAAATAAACTTCCCGTGGCGGTAGTGCGAGCTTTGTTTGTTACTTTTACGGAAGTAGTAAATTTAACACTTAGAGGTAGAAATGATTATTGGTGACGGGTGCTCAATGCACTAAAGCTCACATCAAATTGCTGGCCTTTATATGAGTCACTCGGTTTGAACTGCGGGTAAATACCTGCTTTGAAGTAGAAAGCAATGTCTGGCGATGCCCAATCCTCAGTTAGTGTGTAGGAGCCGCCGTCAGTGGTGTCTGAGTATGTCTCTCCCCATTTCAATGTATGTGCAACCATATTGTTACCATCTTCATCATAGGTTGCTAAAAATAGCCCTTCCTGATCGGCACGAATCGTATATTGCCATTCTTCATGTGCTGCGTAAGTACCAAGCTTGACACTGAACGAGTTACAGTCAGTACAGTCTTTATCATTATTGAGTGCATAGTTATCGTTCATAATGACTCGGACTGGTTTATTATCGCCTTCCCAAAGTAACTTCACGAGTGCCTGGCTTATTTCCCAACCATGTATCTGACCCAGCACGACTTTTGGAAGCTGACCGCTGATTTCTGGGTAGTCGTTGATTTTGAGCGTTGCTTGGATGGTATGCGATGTCGCACCAGTACGGCTATCGTTGATGTACCAGCTTGTATCTTCATCACTGGTGCTACAATCTGGGTCTTCAGTGCTAATGTAAAGCTCCCGCAACTCTGAGCGAATGTAGCTAGAGTTGGCTGTTGAGGTGCCGTAACCCATATCCGCTCGGAAATGCATACTGCCGTCGATAACGTTAAAGTATGACAAGTCAGTTGTATCATCGTAGACATTGCTATCACTAGATAGAAGATCTTTGCTTGAGTTACAACGTTCGGGCTCTAATTCGGCAGCACCGTCTCCACCCGTCCCATACCAAGAATCTTTACTTGCTGGGATCGTTAATTTCCAGTCGTCAATGTTCCATGCGATTGAATCTGTGTATTCGATTTTGCTTAGGCTCAATTGTTTAAATTGCACCTCCGCCTCGCCATTTTCAAATTGGTTGTAGACGCCAGCTTTAAAGTAGCTCAGAAGATGCTGCCAGTAAGAGACATCAACATCCACCTTTTGCTCATCGTTGACCTTAATGGTTAATGCATTTTCACCGATTTTCACTTCGAATCGAGTAAAGTTGTCGAGGTCAGCTTCACCTAAATCATAACGATCGTATGATGTGGCGTAACAATCTGATGAGCTCGAAGATAAGCTACAATCTAAGGCATTGTTTTTAACAACTGCCCAGTAGTGGCCAGTGATGCTGTTTCTCTCTTGTTCCCAAACCACACGTAACAAAGGGTGAGGGATTGAGTTAGTGCCAGAAGTGTCAGTACCCTTGTTGTGAATTTGCAGGAAAGTTACTTCATCGTGATCTGCTGGTGAGCTGGCCATTGCTAGGTCGATTTCAGGTAAACGCACTTCTGCAAACAAAGTCCGGCTTATGCCCGCCTCAGATATGTCAAAATTTTCCAGCTCACGAACTTCGGAGCGCATTTTGTAATTCGACATCTTAAATACGAGGTAACTGGTGTCACTTTCTGCATAAAAATGGTCAGTTTTGTAACCAGAAAATGCTCCATTTTTAACTTCGCTGGTCTTATTACCTTCGGTACCGTCAGGGTTTGATACTTGCAGGTCTGAATTGTCTAAAATGTCTTGAAATTTCGTTATTGAATACGGTGCTATAGTATCAGGTGTATCAGGTGTATCAGGTGTATCAGGTGTATCAGGTGTATCAGGTGTATCAGGTGTATCAGGTGTATCAGGTGTATCAGGCGTATCAGGAACGGTGGTATCTGGATCTGAACTTGCTGAAGAGCCGCTGCCGCCACATCCAACTAGTCCAAGCCCCAAAAGACTTAACAAAATGAGTTCTGCTGATTTCATATTATTTTTATCGCTTATTTAGTGAGTTGCAAAAAGGTTTTTATATCGGTATTCAAAGAGTTACTTATTGGAGAGGCCAATGAGAATTACAAGTTAATTTGTAATACAATAGCATTTTATTTTGTGTGGGAATAGCGCGGTAGTGAAAGAGATAATAAAAGTGTTAGTTAAATCTCAATACAGCGCAGTTACAGCGGATGATGAAGAGTTGTCTGAAGTTATTGGTAGTCAGTAAGCAGCAGATGAAACAAGGGGTAAGCCTGATTTTCATCAAGCTCACCCCTCAATAGTTATTAAAACGTTACTTAAGATACTTCCTTGGGTTTAGCCTTGTTTTTCATTTTGATTGTTGAGAATACGGAAAAGATCGCCAGTGCAACAAACCCTAGCGCAATAGGCCGTTCATAGAGAAATGACCAAGAATTGTCATACATTAGTAGTGCTTTTCTTAGGTTTGTTTCAGCCATCGGGCCCAGAATGATGGCTAAGAGAATAGGTGATGAAGGGATATCCATCTTACCTAAAATAAATCCTAATACACCGAATGCAATTGCAATCCCAACATCAAACATCGAGTTATTAATAGCATAAGCGCCAACAACCGAAAGGAAGATGATGATAGGGATCATCAATAGTTTTGGTACTTCGATAATTCGGCAAAAAAAGCGAATACCAATCAGGCCGACAATGAGCATCACAACATTAGCAACCAGCATGGAACTGAAAACCCCGTACACAACATCTGGGTTTTGTGCGAAAAGTAGTGGCCCTGGTGTGAGTCCCTGAACGATTAGCGCGCCTAATAAAACTGCCGCAACAGCGTCGCCCGGTACGCCAAGTGTGAGCAGTGGAACCAATGAACCACCAGTGACGCCGTTATTTCCTGCTTCTGCAGCAGCTAAGCCTTTTACTGATCCTTGGCCAAATTCGTCTGGATTTTTAGATGCGCGTTTGGCTTCGTTGTAGCAAACGAAAGCGGATATATCTGCACCGGCACCAGGTACGGAGCCGATAGAAGTGCCGAGTAGGCCGCTCTTGATAGCGGTTGGCATCATCTCTTTAAGATCATGCTTACTCAATAACTTATGGTCGAACTCAGGAATCTTAGCGCGTTTTTCACTGAGCAACTTTTCTATTTGATTAATGGCCTCAGATAACGCGAACAGCCCGATAAGAACCGGGATTACGTTTATGCCGCTGTACAAATCCATAACCCCAAACGTGAAGCGTGGCACGCTGCTTATCGGATCAAGACCAACGGTTGAGACTAACAACCCAATGGTACCTGCCAACAAGCCTTTGAGGATATTTTGCGCTGATACGCTTGCGATGATAGTCAGTCCAAAAAGAGCTAGAGCAAAATATTCTGGAGCGTTAAAGCGTAATGCAAAGTTGGCAAGTAGTGGCGCGATAGCGATGAGTACAATCGTACTGATCAACCCACCGACAAAAGAAGCGACCGCAGAAATACTCAGTGCTCGTGCAGCCTGGCCTTTGGCTGCGAGTGTATGGCCATCAAGTACGGTTGCTGCTGATGCAGGGGTTCCCGGTGTTTTGAGCAGTATTGCAGCAATAGACCCTCCGTAAATACCACCGATATAGACACCAATTAACATGACTAATGCAGGAGTGGATTCCATACCGAATGTGAAAGGCAGTAAAATTGCTACGCCCATTGTTGCAGTAAGCCCGGGCAAAGCACCAAGGACAATGCCGCCTATGACACCAAAAATGAGAACAGGCAGAACTGAGGGGCTAAAAGCGGTGAAAAGGCCGTTAATCAAATGCTCTAACATCGTGCCTCCTTAGTAGAACTGACCATCTGGCAGTGCGATGTAAAATACCTCGCCAAACAGATAGTAAATAGAGAAAACAAACACCCAGGCAATGATGTAGTAAAGCGGTCTTTTCACTTTGAAATACATCAGGTATGCAGTAAAAGCAACTAGGCTCGCATACAGATAGCCAATTGCGCTAATAAGTAGTGCATAGAAGCAAAGAAAAATAACGCCAAATAGAGCCATTTTGGAAAAAATCGGAAGTGTATTTGTGGCTGTTTTTTTAAGTTTGTGCTGAATTATCAGAGCAATACAAATGACTATTTGCATTATCACTATAACGGTAGGAAAGAACTGAGCATTGACGCTCGCATCTTGGAATCTTGGTTGCTCAAAATGAGCAATTACCGGGAGGATTAGCGCACTAAGCGCAATGATTAGGCAAGGGAAGATCACGTTACGGCTGACCATAATGGCACCTCGATACATCAAAAAATGGGAGTACGAATGTAGTACTCCCAATTTAGTTTAAATCAGTTTATTAGCGTGCTTAGCGCTTTAGTATCTTGCTCGACAAACTTAGTAAATTCTTCTGCATTCATGTTATGAATAGTCATTGCGCCTTTCTCCATGAATTGTTTGAATTCAGTTGACGCCATCGCCTCATCAAATGCTTTACCCAGAATCTCGATGATTTCATCAGGTGTATTTTTTGGGGCTCCAATACCACGCCATGTACCGGTAACAACATCTACACCCTGTTCTTTAAGCGTCGGTACATCTGGTATGTAAGAAATACGCTCTTCAGACATCACGCCAAGTGCTTTTAACTGGCCTGAACGCAATTGGGAAATAGCTTCACCCGGGGTAACCATCGTCACATCGGTATGTTTGCCTAATACAGACGGAATCGCTTCAGAAGCACCATTGTAAGGGATCGCATTCAGTTTGATTTTTTGGTCTTTCTCTAGTGCCATCAAATAGAAATTAGGTGCCGCAGTAGAGGCAAACTTAACGATGCCATCACCTTTTTTCGCTTCAGCGATCAGATCATTGATAGTGTTATATGGGCTGTCCTTATGTACTAAAACCACTGCCGGGTCCAAGTTGACGAGCCGGATTAGTTTGAAATCTTTCGCATCGTGCTGCATCAATCCCATTTGAGGCAGAGACGCAATTTCGCGAGTAACAACGGTGAGTGTATAGCCATCTGGGCGTTGCTGAGCACCAAAACTCATTCCGACTGCTCCCGCTCCGCCTGTGCGGTTCATTACCGCAATATTTTGACCAAGGATATCTTTTGCAGAGTTAGCTAAAGTTCGACCAACTGCATCTGTACCGCCGCCGGCACCAAAAGGAACAACGAGGCGAATATTTTTACTAGGGTAGTCAGCAGCGACAGAAGTTGCAGAAACGAGAATACCTGCCGAGAAGAGTAGAGACTTAAGACGTTTATTCATAGTATCGACCTTTTGTTTCATTTAGTTTTTAAAAGATTGGGTAGGGTTGTCGGTTTTATTTTTTTGATATTCACTCATGCAGAGTTGCTCGAACGCAACGGCAATCCAGCCTGAAATAAGCATGTCATACCATTGCTCTACACCACTACAGGCGACGACGATATCTCCGTGGACAAATGAGCCAAAGAACAGTAAATCGCCTTCTCGCAGAGAAGAGGTTTGGGTAGTTTGGTTATGAATATTTGGTCTGGCGTTACGCCATGCTTGCTGAGCTTTGTTTCTGGCAAACTCGTCGAATGGAATTGTCCATTCCTCGGGAGTACCTAAAGAGGTCTGAAAAAGAATCGCTTGGTCAAAAGAGCACTCCCAAGGCTTTAGCCTGGGATCCATTATGACAATATGTAATTCCTTTCTGTTGGTTCGTTCAAACAGCTTTTTTACTGAAGGGAGCACTAACTCGACAGCGTCCTTCGCAATTTCGATATGGCTTTTCATTATTAATTTTCCTTGTTCGTACAGAACTTCATTTGATATATTATTGTATGATAAATGTTTTTGGTATGTAGAGTTTGGTAATCTGGTGTGTAGATCACTCATCCGCATATAGAATAGTGCGAGGCATCTAATTTAGAGAGTCAAAAGCGATGAAGTGCGAGGTGTTGGCCAAGTTTTTGAATAAGAATAATTTGAAAAATATTATTTAATACCACAGAGTGATGCATAAAGTTGCTTGATGTTATGATTTGATTGTCTCAGCTTGTTCTAGGGCAGGCAGATAAAAAAAACCGGACATGACGTCCGGCTTTGTCTTATTTCCCGATGTTTTTACATTAATTAGTCCGTATATACGAGCTAGCTAATTTGTGCGAATGCGCCTTCCCAAGTGTAAGTCACACCACCGAACTCTACGCTGTGCGTCGTGTTCTGTTTATCTTCATCCAGGTTACAAACCGCGAAGTGGTAAGCGTTGCCTGTCGTGGTTTGTAGACGGATTACCGTGGCGACCTCGTTGCTACCAACAACCGTGACCGATTCAATTAAGCCACGTGCGCCAACGGAGGCTTCGATAGATTCATTAAAGTAACCGTGTGTTTCCAACACAGAAGCAAATACGTGATTCTGTCCTGACTGGCGAATGATCAGTGCAGGCTCACTCTTTAGGTTGAAGTCTGGATCGTTCGCGCCTGTGCGAGTGAAGAAGATTTCTCCTCCATTGGTAGCGCTTGTGATCAATGAGTAATAGCTGCTGTCGTGTAACCAGCTTACTAGTGAACTCGTTCTTTCTGATGAATAAGGGACTTTTCCGGAACCCAAGTTCCACAAATGCTGGTAACCGTTACCTTCACCCATAGGGCGCAGTGTGCTCTCGATATCGTATTCGAAATCAGTTCGCATGATCTGGCCAGAGTAGTGCACGGGTAAATCGTACTGATGTTCTTGCTCTGCTTCGATACGGTAAATATCGATGACCAGTGGTTTCTCGAATTCAGGCAGCTCAGCCAGAATGATGCTGCGTTGCATGTCTACGTTATCATAGTAGCCAGATATGCGCGCGCTCATGCCTTGTAGCTTTTCATCATCTACGTTAAAGAAGTGCTTTGAACCAAACTTTGATTCTGCACGCGCTGTGTCGAAGTTATTTTGGGTCTTTTGGTCAACGGTTACTGTGTTGTGAGCAACTGTCTGTTTACAGTAAGACTTGTTCTCTGGAATGTAACGACCGCCAAATTTAGGCTCTACGTTTACCCAGCGACCAAAACCGTAATCGTGCAGTACTTCATGGCCTCGGTTAAACACGCTGAGGTGTAGACCGTCATAGTGGCCGTGATCCAATGCCGAGTGGTACTGATGGTCTGAGCCGTGCTGACCGAACCAGATCAGTGCCATGGTGTCATCATTTTGTTCGTCGCGGTGACGAAGAATACTCACGCCGCCTTTTTCACCGAGTGGTCCATCTGTTACGAACAGGCTACCCCAGTTGAATGGTTTAATATCATCAGCGGCTTCTACTGCGTCAGAGAGAGTTTTTCCTGAGATATGAACCCAGACGTTTTGCTGGTGGTCTGCCATTCCAAGTAACGTTTCAGACTGTTCATAACGGTGGAAACAGACCGATGTTGCCATGATCACGCCTTCATCATTAATAGAAATCGTCTTTGATGAATCGTTGAGTGCAGGCAGGGTACCGTCTGGGAATGCGGTTTTAAATACCGCATAAGACGTCGTTTTGATGACTGAATCGTTAAATTCGTAGATCTTAAGTTCTGGCTGACGACGTTCAATCGCTTCTGCGAACAGGTAAATTGGACGCAGTGAAAAGCGGTGATAGTACGGGCCTTCCATGTAGTAGCCATCTGGCGAGAACAGCTGGTCTAGCTGAGCAAGGAAACCTCCGCTGACTTTGTCTAGCTTCAAACCGTAAAGGGCTTTGTCTACGGATTCCTGATCGTTAATCGCGTAACCACAGATACCGACTGCTGCTACCGCCCACAAGCCGTGGTTGTGAACGATGTCGAAGTCATGCCCGTAAGTCACCACAAACAGGTCAATCATCTGTTTGAACAGATCGTTTTCGATCAGTGATTTCTGATCTTCTGCTAATGTGTGGTAAATACAGCTGTACGCACATGATGCATACAGCATCCACATGTTTTCGTTAAGGGTCTGATGGAAGATCTTACCCGGAGGGTTGGTATCGCGGCTGGTGTTGCTTTCTAGCGTTGGATAGATCTTTGCGTACGCAGTTAACATTTCCACAATGTAGTCACGGTATTTTTGCTCACCAGTAATTAGGAACAGGCGACCTGCCAGATCAATGTGGATGTAGTTCTGTTTGTGGCGGTTATGCTCGTAACCACCACCTTCACCATGTCCCGGAACTTCGACTCCAACTTCTGCCATGTAAGCATCGGTTTGTTTGATGTCATGTTCTAACGCTTTTCCTAACAGGCTATCCGTGCCGAGTGCTTTGCTAAGCTCCGCAGCTTCTTCAAAGTTTAATAGCAGTGGCTGGTAAGACTGGGTTTGATGGCTCATTGTTACTTCTCCTGCTCGAATGCATGGCTTTCTACTTCGGTCACTTCTAGCGAGTAGAAACCATTCCAGCTGTATGTTTTACCGTTAAGTTCCACTTGGTGTGGGGTTTGGTCATTCGCACCCAGCACATTGCTGATCATCAAAGTTACCAGTGACTTTTCAGTTGTGATCTCTATGATACTACCAATGGCACTGTAGCCGACGATGCGGATATCTTTTACTTTTCCACGTGCGTTGACTGACTGTTCAAACTCTTCGTTGAAGTAACCATGTGTTTCCAATACAGAAGCAAATAGGCTGGAACCGCCCTTGCTACGAAGGATGAATGCAGGTTCACTGCGTAAGTTAAAGCTAGGGTCATTTGCGCCAGTACGAGTGAAGATCACTTCGTTGTCGCTGTTGGAGCTGGTGCCTAACCAAGTGTAGTAGGTGTTATTTTGTAGCCAGCTAACCAGTGCAGTGTCTTGCACTTGACCACTCGCCACTTTCCAAAGGTGTTGGTAACCGAAGTTATCACCAAGTGTGGTTAGTTCAGCATAACTTTGATAGTCAAAGTTAGTACGCACTATTTGCCCATCATATTGATGCGAGTAGTCATATTGGTGTTCGCCTTCTCCGTGAATACGGTACAAGTCCAGCAGTAAAGGGGCTTCTAGCTCTTCGATATTGAGCATGAATACACTGCGTTGCATTTCAGTATTTGGGTAGTGATCACTGGCAAATGCGCTCATGCCATTGATATCAGTATCTTCAACTTTGAAGAAGTGAGGTAAACCGTGTACTGAATCAGCACGATCGACATCAAAGCCATTCTGGCATTGTTCATCGATAGTAATCGCGTTGTGAGCGATGGTTTGACGTGCGTAGGACTTATTTTCGTCTAGGTAGCGGCCGCCAAATTTTGGCTCTACGTTTACCCAGCGACAGAAGCCGTATTCACGCAGCACTTCTTGACCGCGGTTAAAGAAAGTAATACCGAGGGTATCGAAGTTGCCATGGCCCATACCGTGTTGACCGTAGTTCATGACTAGCTGGGAGACATCACCGGTTTTGTCCTGCATACGGATAAAACCTTGTGCGCCGTTGTTGCCTTCTGGGCCTTCGTTCAGTTCAACGCTTGGCCAGAAAGGCATACCAATTTCACGCTCCGCGGATGCACTGTCATAAGCCTCCGAAAGCTCTAGACCGCAAGGATGCATCCATACTGCATCTTGGATTTTCGCCATACCCAGGATATTGTCGTTTAATCCGTAGTGCTTGCTATAAACACTTACTGCCACCTGAACACCCATATCCGTAATACCCATAGTGCGTGAAGCATCATTCAATGCCGGGAACTCGCCGTTAGGGTAAGCAGTAGATAGTAATGCTTGTACGGTATTACCAATTACCTTGCCTTTGTAATTGAAAATGTCGACTTCAGGCATATGGCGGTGAATCACCTCTGCGAATACACAAAGTGGACGTATAGCATAACGATGGTAGTACGGGCCTTCCATGTAGTAACCAGAGGGGGCAAACAGTTGAGAAATTTGCGCAAGGAAACCACCCGTATCGTTACGGTCAATACCATAAACGGACATTTCCAGATATTCACGCTTGCCGATGGCTAAGCCGCAAATACCGACAGCTGCTACTGCCCAGATACCGTGGTTGTGAATACGGTCAAAGTCGTGTGCGTATTTTACGGTGAACATTTCCAGCATGGGTTCGAAGACACGTTCTACAACAGCATTACGTTCTTCTTCGGTCATTTCAGATGCTACGTAAGAATAGGCGAGGCTGGTAAACATTAACCAGCAATGTTCGTTCAGGATCTGGTGGAAAAGGCGCCCCGTTGGGTTAGTGTTTTTCTGGACATGAAAATCGAACTTAAGATATTTGTCTGCGTAAAGGGCAAGCAAGTCTTTTACAAACTGAGCGTACTTTTGTTCTTGAGTGATTAAGAACAAGCGGCCAGCTAAGTTCATGTAAGTATAGTTTTGTTTATGACGATTGTGCTCGTAGCCACCTGCCTCACCATGTCCGGGGACATCTAGTGGTAAACGCATGAACGCGTCTACCTGTTTGCGGTGTGCTTCTATCGTTTTGCCCATCAAGCTTGGCTTTCCGACTTCTTTTCTCAAAAGTTCGATTTCAGCTTCAGTCAACAAAATCGGTTGTGTCGTCATTTCTTTACCACCATCAAATGAAGTGTATTTGTAATTCCAGTTCACTATAAAGTAATACAATATTAGGTTTATTTGTAGGGCTTATAGTAAAAAGGTAGATTAAAATCACGTAGTGATATTTAACCTGTTGTTTTTTATATCTATTGATTGCTGTTGTTTGAAGTTGTTATTACTTATTTGGTTTCTTACAAGGTGATAGGTAGTCATTTTCGTATGATGGATATCACATAAATTTAGATATATTGTATTACAAATTGGGGTGCTGGGATATGCTCATGTCAAATCACAGCTGATCACTTCACTCTAAGTATTCCTTTTGGTCTAAAGAGTAGGGTGGGATTGGCGTCCATAGAAACTTTTAGGAGTATGACAATGAATTCTTTCTTTGTATTAGACGAACACCCTTGGGAAGAGCTTGGTGGTGGTATTAAACGTAAAATCGTAGCGTACACTGATGATCTGATGGCCGTACATTTATGTTTCGATAAAGGTGCAATCGGTGCGCCTCACACCCATGAAATCCACGACCAAATTGGTTATGTGGTTCGCGGAAGCTTTGAAGCGGAGATCGAAGGTGAGAAAAAAATCCTTAAAGAGGGAGACGCCTACTTTGCACGTAAACATATGATGCATGGCGCCGTAGCTTTAGAACAAGACAGCATTCTTCTGGATATCTTCAACCCTGCGCGTGAAGACTTCCTTAAATAACAAGGTAGGCAAATGAAAAACTTGAATATCGCGGTTATTGGCGAATGTATGGTTGAGTTGCAAAACAAGGAAGGGCAGATTCAACAAACATTTGGCGGTGATACATTAAATACCGCTCTTTATCTGGCTCGCTTAACAAAAAATCATCCCGTCAAGACTAGCTATGTGACGGCATTAGGTAATGACCCTTTTAGTAAGCAAATGCTATCAGCTTGGCAACAGGAAGGCATTGACACAAGTCTTGTACTAAAAGTTGATGAAAAACAACCGGGTATTTACTACATCGAAACCGATGATACTGGTGAGCGTTACTTCCATTACTGGCGCAATGACGCTGCCGCTAAGTTTTTGTTTGAGCAGAACGAATCTCCAGCTTTAGTTGATAGTTTGTTTTCGTATGATGCAGTCTACCTAAGCGGTATTACGTTAGCGATCTTAACTGAAGAAGGCAAAATGCAGCTGTTTGACTTCCTGACGCGCTTTAAAGCTCAGGGGGGCCAGGTAATTTTCGATAATAACTATCGTCCTAAATTGTGGCAGAACCAACTATCTGCGATGTCCTGGTACCTTAAGGTTCTTCAGTTTACGGATATCGCCCTATTAACTTTTGAAGATGAACAATCGCTGTTTGGTGACCGGGATCTTGAACAATGTATCGAGAGGACATCGGCAGCCGGAGTTAAAGAAATCATAATCAAGCGGGGCAGTAAAGACTGCCTGGTTATTGCTGACGGCGAAGCGAAGTATGTTGCTCCGGATAAAGTAGATAATGTTGTTGATACTACGGCAGCAGGTGATTCATTTAGTGCTGGCTTTCTGGCGAAGCGACTTACCGGTGGTAGTGCGGTTGATGCTGCGTATTCAGGCCACTGTATGGCTGGTACGGTAATTCAGCACAAAGGTGCGATCATTCCACATGAAGTGATGCCAACGCTTCATTTGTAATTTCATTTGTAATTTAGTTGCGGCCAGATGTGTGAAACCTTCTGGCCGTAGTCACTTATTAAACTCTGTTAACGACGAGTAAATTTTTATGACGACCTTAAACGAACAATTAGCTAACTTAAAAGTCATTCCTGTTATTGCAATCAACAATGTAGAAGATGCGATTCCACTTGGTCGTACTCTAGTTGAGAATGGCATGCCTTGTGCGGAAATTACGTTCCGTACTGATTGCGCAGCTGACGCTATTCGAGCGATGCGTGAAGCATTCCCTGATATGCTGATTGGAGCGGGCACTATTCTTACAAACGAACAAGTCGATCAAGCGGTTGATGCAGGTGTGGACTTTATTGTTAGCCCTGGTTTTAACCCTCGTACCGTTCAGTACTGTCTTGACCAAAATGTCGCGATTGTTCCGGGTGTAAATAACCCAAGCCTTGTTGAACAGGCGATGGAAATGGGTCTTCGCACTTTGAAGTTCTTCCCTGCTGAGCCTTCAGGCGGTGTGAACATGCTTAAAGCTTTAACCGCGGTTTACCCGGTTAAGTTCATGCCTACTGGCGGCGTGAGTTTAAGTAACGTAGATGAATACCTATCAATTCCTTCTGTACTTGCGTGTGGTGGCACTTGGATGGTTCCGACAAAACTGATTGATGAAGGTAAATGGGATGAACTAGGTAAACTGGTTCGTGACGCGGTGGCTCACGTAGCATAAGCATCTCTCCTCCCGATAAAAACTAGCGAAAAGAAATGAAAACGAGCTTTATGGCTCGTTTTTTTTATCTGTATATGGGATTGCTTCGAGGAGTTTACCCGCTGATATCGGCTGGAGTTTATGGTTGCTTGTGTCAGTCAGGAGGTTTGATATGTGATTTCTATTCGAATGAAAAACTAAGAAAGAGAAATATTCACTCAACATGATATCAGTTCAATGGAGAAGGTTGAAAAGGGAAGGCTGCACTAACTGAAAGGAAAGAAAAGGCCTTGTTCTGAGAACAAGGCCTTTGGAATACTATTTAACGTTAAATTCAGTTAACGCTTAATTAAGCTTCAAGTTCAGCGAAGTAATCGAAGATAACCGGTACGTCGTTTTGACCAAGACCTTGATCAACAGCAGCTTGTAGGCTCTTAGATGTGCCTTCTGCGATAAGAGACGTTGTACCTAGCTCTTCACATAGGGCAAGGAAGTAACCAAGATCTTTGTTTGCGTTAGCAACAGAGAATCCTAGTTTTTCTTCGCCGTCTACAGCGTAAAACTTACAGAACTGCATGAACGGAGAGTTAGAAGGACCTGCTGACATGATGTCGAACAGTTGCTGACCGTCAACACCTGCACGTTTAGCAACAGCAAACGCCTGAGACATAGTCGCAACAGTTGTCATACCCATGAAGTTGTTCACAAGCTTAGTTACATGGCCTGAACCTAGTGCACCTAGGTGGAATACATTTTCACCTTGCTCGTCCAGTACTGGTTTAACTTTATTGAAAGTCTCTATGTCACCAGCTGCCATGATGTTTAGTAGACCATCTTTAGCATGAGCAGGAGTACGGCCAAGAGGCGCATCGATCATGCCAGCGCCTTTTGCTGCTAGATCAGCGCCGATCTTCTTCGTAGAAGCTGGGATTGATGTACCGAAGTCGATTAATGTTTTTCCTTCAGACATGCCTGCCAAGATACCAGTGTCACCGTACACTACTTTTTCAACAACTTCTGAAGTTGTTAGGCAAAGCATCACGATGTCACTTTTTTCAGCTAGCTCCTTACCAGAAGCCGCTTCAGAAGCGTTACCACGAGCCAAAACTGCAGCAACGGCATCTTTGTTAAGATCCATTACGTTAACTTCGTAACCACGGTTTTGTAGGTTTTCAACCATATTACCGCCCATCAAGCCTAGGCCAATGAAACCAATGACAGGTTTAGTCATCTTGAACTCCAAATATCTTATTGTATGATTATATGTGTTAATTGATGATAATCACTACTACAATTTTTGCAATCAGAAATTATAAGCAATAGGGCTTAGGGCACAGTTTTTTCTTAAACTGAGAGATATGTTAATAGTGTGTTGTTTCAAATCATGGCTTTATATGTAGAGTTGAATCAATTTCATCCAAGTAAATGCTCAAAAAAGATAGCAGGTAAACTTACTTTGTTTGTGGGTAATGTCTCTTTATGTCGATTTCATTATTAATACAATAGTTCTTTATTTAATCAATGAATGGTCATTTATGTATATTGGAAATTTAACTCAACTGGACTTCACCCTATCTCTTTCTCCAAAGCTAAGAGAAATTATTCTTGATGTGAAAGAGAGAATTCGATTTCCTCTGCCAACCGGTAAGTATTCAATTTCCGGCGATGATGTGTTTTTTATGGTTGTGGATGATAAGACTCAGCTATTAGAGTCTCGTCGTTCGGAAATTCATCGTAACTATCTAGATGTTCAAATTTTGCTAGAAGGCGAAGAGGTGTTTGGTTACAGCACACTGCAATTTGAGATCATAGAAGAAGACCTACTTGATGATAAAGATGTCGCGTTCAGCGAGAAGGTTATCAATGAACAATTTGTCAAAGTGACATCAAATGAGTTTGTGATTTTTTACCCGGGTCAGCCGCACCGACCGTTAGTCGCAGTTGATTCAAAGCCTGCAACCGTTAAAAAAGTGATTGTTAAGATCCACAAAGATTTTCTGTAGGTTTACTTCGTCAGAGTTTAATAAAAGCCCTCACGTTGAGGGCTTTTAAAATCCGTAGTTAACACATAAATCTTAATCTGGATGGTTGGCCAGAAACTCTTCCAGTTTTTTAACCATCTCTGTTGAGCCAACAAAGAAGGGCACGCGCTGATGAAGCTCCGTCGGCTTAAGATCCATGATTCGATTAGCGCCGTCTGAAGCCAGTCCTCCGGCTTGCTCCATCAAGAAAGCTATCGGGTTACATTCATAAAGAAGGCGTAGTTTTCCTTTTGGGTGGGTAAGTGTTCCCGGGTAGAGATAGATACCGCCTTTCAGTAGGTTGCGGTGAAAGTCGGATACCAGTGAACCGAGGTATCTAGATGTATAAGGGCGCCCTTCTTGGGGAGCGATATCCTGGCAGTATTTAATGTATTTTTTTACACCGAGGGGGAAGCGGGTGTAATAGCCTTCATTCACCGAATAACAATGACCATCTTTTGGGGTCTTGATGTTTTCATGGGAAAGATAGAACGTGCCTAATGAAGGATCATAGGTGAAACCGTTAACGCCATTTCCTGTTGTGTAAACTAGCATCGTTGACGAACCATAAATCACATATCCGGCAGCCACCTGTTTGTTACCCGGCTGCAGAAAGTCATCCTGAGTAGGAAGTGAGCCTGTCGGTGATATTCGACGGTAGATAGAAAAAACAGTCCCGACTGAAACATTCACGTCTATATTGGATGAGCCATCAAGAGGGTCAATGAGAACGACATATTTGGCATTTGTATTCAGCTGTTTACTAAAAATGACCACATCGTCTTCTTCTTCACTGGCAACGCCGCATACCTGTCCTCGCACTTCCAATGCGGCTTTGAACTTCTCGTTTGCATAAACATCAAGTTTTTGTTGGGTTTCGCCCTGAATATTCTCGCTACCAATCGCGCCGGTAATATCACCTAAACCTGCTTTGTTAATCTCACGGTTTACGATTTTCGCCGCGAGACTGATTGATGAGAGCAGTGATGACAACTCTCCATTTGCAGCAGGAAAATCTGCTTGTTTTTCAACGATGAATTCTCCTAAAGGACGCAATGCGGACATGGTGTTTCCTTAATCATGTAATAAAGAGGAGCTTATAAGTTGTGCTGTTGTACTGGTTATTGGGAAGACTGTTTCCGAGTACAAGTGACGGCATGAATGTTGTGGGCTATAAATTAAAGCCGCAGCTAAGTTGCTGCGGCTTTGAAGATTTCGAGCCTTGGTTAGGTTAGATACCTAGGGCCTGACCACCACCAATTTGCAGTGTTTCTGCAGTAATGAATGAAGCATCTTTACTTACCAGGAAAGAGATAGCAGAAGCCACTTCTTCTGGTTGACCCAAACGACCAAGCATGATGCTGTCTGCCCAAGATGCGAATACTTCAGGCTTAGTTGCTTTGATTTGAGCATGGAATGGTGTATCGATAGTTCCCGGAGATACTGCATTAACACGAATGCCTGCAGGAGCCAACTCTTTAGCTAAAGCACGGGTTAACGTATGAACAGCTGCTTTTGAAGTGCCGTAAATACCCGCTCCTGGGCCACCTGCATTCCAAGCAGCGTTTGAAGTGAAGTTTATGATTGACGCGTTATCAGAATTTTTCAGGAACGGAATTGCTGCACGTGATACGAAGAAAGCACTATCAAGATTTAGCGCCATAACTTTACGGAAAAATTCTGTTTCCATACCTTCAATTGGGCTGCGGCCGCCAAGACCACCTGCGTTATTAACGATAACGTCTATTTTGCCGTATTTTTCACCGATAGCATTGATGTTTTCATTGACTGCATGTTCATCAGTCACGTCAAAACCATAGTATTCAGCTTTAATCCCATCATCATAAAGTTGAGCGACACACTCGGCACCTTTTGCATCTTCGATACCATTAAGAATGACGATGTACCCATCTTGACCAAGGCGTTTCGCCACTTGGAAACCGATGCCGCCTGTACCACCGGAGATAAATGCAATTTTAGTAGACATAATGGTGTTCTCTCATGTTTGTTGAATTTGTGAGGAATCTTCTCACTGATACTTAGAGTATTATTGTAATACAAATTAATTTGATAAATAGAAGAACGTCAGTAATGAGATATAAGTCACGTACTTTCTTGGCGTACTGGCAAATACCAGTGGTAATGCCATAGATGCTCTCTCCGAACTTGTTAGTGTGTATCGAATCAGATCACAGACACAATGGGCTGATGACTACTATGACGCTATAAGTACAGTCTAGGTCAAATTGAAGTAGGTATTGAATGAACGGAATACCGGATGGGAGAGTTGTCTGGCTTTAAGATTCAGGTCACGGAAATGACAAAAAAAGGCCATTTGAGAGTTTAATGGTTTATTTGTACTACAATAAGATCTATATTCTGAGCTATTCCTCTACTATTTACACAAAGAGAGTTCAAATGAGCAACCAAAAGTCTCTTGACGCTATTAGAAAGATAAAGCTGGAGAATGATACATCAGCTGGAAACCTTGTTGACTTATTGCCTATCGAAGTACAAAAACGCGACTTCGATCTGTCATTTCTAGATACCTTGAGTGAAGCTCGTCCACGCCTGCTAGTCCAAGCTGAGCAGCTTGAAGAATTCAAAGCGAAAGTACAGGCTGATGAGTCTTACTGTATGTTCGACGATTTCTACAATAACTCGACGGTTAAGTTTCTTGAAACTGAACCTTATGAAGAGCCGAAGCCTTACCCGGAAGAGACAGTTGGAAAAGCTTCTCTATGGCGTCCTTACTGGCGTCAAATGTATGTTGATTGCCAGATAGCGCTTAACGCGACACGTAACTTGGCTATTGCCGGAATCGTTAAAGAAGATGAAGCGCTGATTGCTAAAGCCAAAGCATGGACTCTGAAGCTGTCGACTTATGATCCTGAAGGCGTCACGTCTCGTGGTTACAATGACGAAGCTGCGTTTCGTGTTATTGCGGCTATGGCATGGGGTTACGATTGGTTACATGCTTACTTTACCGATGAAGAGCGGCAGCAAGTTCAAAATGCATTAGTGACCCGCCTGGACGAAATCATGCACCACCTGAAAGTGACGGTTGACCTACTTAGCAACCCGCTGAACAGTCACGGTGTTCGTTCTATTTCTTCAGCTATCATCCCAACATGTATCGCGCTTTATCATGATCACCCGAAAGCGGGTGAGTACATCGCATACGCGTTAGAATATTATGCAGTGCACTACCCACCATGGGGCGGAGAAGATGGCGGCTGGGCAGAAGGTCCTGATTACTGGAATACGCAAACGGCTTTCCTAGGTGAAGCTTTCGACCTATTAAAAGCGTACTGTGGCGTAGACATGTTCAATAAAACGTTCTACGAAAACACCGGCGATTTCCCACTATACTGTATGCCCGTTCACTCTAAGCGTGCGAGTTTCTGTGACCAGTCATCCATCGGTGATTTCCCTGGTCTGAAGCTGGCTTACAATATCAAGCATTACGCAGGTGTTAACCAGAAGCCAGAGTACGTTTGGTATTACAATCAACTAAAAGGTCGTGATACAGAAGCTCACACTAAATTCTACAACTATGGCTGGTGGGATTTTGGCTACGACGATCTTCGTTTCAACATTCTTTGGGATGCGCCTGAGGAGCAAGCGCCGTCAAATGACCCGTTGTTGAAAGTATTCCCGATTACAGGTTGGGCTGCATTCCACAATAAGATGACTGAACGTGATAACCACATCCATATGGTGTTCAAGTGCTCTCCGTTTGGTTCTATCAGTCATTCACATGGTGACCAGAACGCATTTACGCTACATGCCTTCGGTGAAACTTTAGCGGCGATCACCGGCTATTACGGCGGCTTCGGCGTAGATATGCACACGAAATGGCGTCGCCAAACGTTCTCTAAAAACTTGCCTCTATTTGGTGGTAAAGGCCAATATGGAGAGAACAAAAATACAGGCTACGAAAACCACCAAGATCGTTTCTGTATTGAAGCGGGCGGTAATATCACAGACTACGATACTGAATCTGATGTGAAGATGGTAGAAGGTGATGCAACGGCTTCTTATAAGTACTTTGTTCCTGAGATCGAATCTTACAAGCGTAAGATCTGGTTTGTTCAAGGCAAAGTTTTTGTAATGCAAGACAAGGCGACGCTTTCTGAAGAGAAAGACATGACGTGGTTGATGCATACCACGTTTGCTAATGAAGTGGCGGATAAGTCATTCACTGTCCGGGGTGAAGTCGCGCACCTAGACGTGAACTTTATTAACGAATCCGCTGGTAACATCGCTTCTGTTAAGAACGTTGAAGGCTTCGGTGAAGTTGATCCGTATGAATACAAAGAGTTAGAAATCCACCGTCATGTTGAAGTGGAATTCAAGCCATCCAAAGAGCACAACATCTTAACTCTTCTGGTTCCTAATAAGAACGAGGGTGAGCAAGTTGAAGTTTCTTATAAGCTGGAAGGTAACGTCTTACTTCTGACAGTAGATGGTGAAGCCGTAGAAATTGATTTGTCTTAATCGACTGTTTCTTAGAAATAAATAACCCAGCTTCGGCTGGGTTTTTCTATTTATGCTGTTTTGAATACAGTAAATTGTGTATTTAAAGAGAAGACTGCGGGGTGTTCAGAACTTCTAAAGCTAAGTCTACAGTCTGTTTGAGATTATCACTTCCTAATCGACCTGCACTTACAGGACCAAGTATGTGGTTGTACAGAGCAAGTTGCTTTTCAAAAGGGAGACTTAGTTGTTCATATAGCGTTTGACGAATTTGTGCATGTTGTTCAGGATCGTTTTCGATAAGGTGCTGTAATGTTGAATAAATTATCGCACGAGTGTGTTCCATGGTCGCCTTTAGTGTAGTTAGTTGGGGGTATGCTCATTATACTCAACGAATAGTATCTTAATGCGATATAAGTCATACAATACTACATTGATTGTTTTGTGCTCTTTCTTAGGCCGTGTGCTTAATATTTTTTCTATTTTAGATCGATAATGAGAAAGTTTGAGGATTTGTTATACCTAAAATAATCCATGATTTATTAATTTAGAAAATCACTAACAAACATTCTGTCTAAAAGCGTGTTACAGAGTCGGTTTGATAGATGTGATTTTAACTGATGGTAATTTTGAAGCACGAAGACATGTAAAACTGAAAGAATGTTTCTTACACTCAAACTGCTAAGGCACCTCTGATTCTTAGTAAGTGACACTTTATGGTAACCAAAAATGTCACTATATGGTTCTTACAATCATGTAAGACTCTGATTTTTAGATAGTAGGGATGTCAGTTTATAGTCCTAGCCACACCTGCCGAATAGGCAGATATATACAAAGCCCGATCTTATTGGATTGGGCTTTGTTGCGTCTTTAGGCCATCGAACAATTTACAATGTTCAAATCACGTACTTCCAAATTTATGCCAATACTCGCCACTGATTTAGACATGATTCAATTACCAATATCTTGTGCTCAATGGGATAGGGGCAAAGAAAGCCTCTTACGGTTACCACAATAAGTTTATAGGTCAAAATACAAGCTTGCTAGCAGCCAGACACCAAGGAAGTACCCAAAGTCATACCAGCCACCAGCATTGTAAATCGCGTAAATCGCAACCTCTTCCCAAAGCATACTGCCGAGCATTGAAAACGGAAGTATAAACCCATGCCATAGACCGGTCCAAAAGCCCACTTTTTCCATCTCAACAGCAGCTTCGAGACTTACATGGTCAGCACATCCTGATATAACCATTACAAAAATAGAGACTAGAATAACGCGCATTCTACATTTCATACTAATTCACCAAATCGACAATAAATGATTGTTTGTGCTTATAAATATTCCATCACTGGTGGGGATTTGACTGGTAATCATCTATTGATACGACTTGAATGGAAGTGAGCCTAATTAGCCGTTCTCGTTTTGCCACCTTGCCAATGTAGACGTTCATGAATGCCTGGTTAATCATCTTCTCGCTTGGTGTTACCTTGCAGGTAGATGTGAAGGGCAATAATGCGTCATTCAAAGCTTCAATATGCTTCTGAACTAATGAGAATCGTGCATTACGATACAAGATCCGCGTTTCTTCTATGCACGTTGATAACTCCTCACTTACCAATTCAATCTTTCGTAAGGCTTCAGTCAGCTTTTTTGAACACAATTCCAATCCGCTTGGCTCATTGGGTTTAAACTCAAGCAAGCTTGAAGCAATGGCTTCTTGTGTATCAGTAAATAGTGTTGAGATTTTATCCGAGATTTCGCGAAATTTTAGGCATTTAAACTCCGCGTTAAATTGAACAATGAAGTCGTTACATGCTCCGAATTCAGATAACACTTTCTCTATATCATCATGTGCGCCTTTCGTAGAAAAAACCGACGAAATACTCGTCCCGCGCTGCGGTGCCATCATATCCAGCGATTGAGCCACACCAGTGAGACTAGATGATGGCTGCGCATCCACAATGCTGCGTAGAGCGTTCCCTAGCAAGTGTTTCAATCTGATTAGTCCATAGAGCGATTGCATCAGATTAGCCGACTCATCTTGCTCAGTAGATGTATTCTGGTCATTGAAAGCCGGTATCAAGCAATGCTCAACGGCAGACTCCACAATGTCATGCAACTCGAGCTTTTTCTGGGTTATTTGTTGCCCATATTTATTGATAATGCCTCTTTGAATTTGCTTTGCAGTGTTTCTTTTTCTTGAATACTCTAAATATATGAATGGCTTGATAAAGAATGGCTTTGATTGAAATTCCCATTTAATAGCTAGAAGCTCTGAATTAAGGTCATCTACACACCCCTCATATGCTTGGAGCTCATCTCGTAGAATTATTTGTTTTTTGTTGTACTCCGACGCGAGGTGCTTTAAGAATTTTCTGCCATTTCTGTCCATGCCGTCTTGTTGAGAACAGCCGAAATCAACTCTCTGATTTGATGAGTTGTTTACGTCCGAGTTTAAGTTATTCATCTGATCACCTTCGTTAACATTTACCCCCATAAGCGAAAAGCTTTTCGCTTATGGGTGGGTAATCAAGAACTAAGGAGAGAGATTTAATGGCTACTTTGCAGATTTTTTGGCTAATAGTGTTCACATTATCTACCATCGGATTTTCATGGCTTTATGCTTTCAATGAGAACGACGATCATTTGATTGCAGCTTGCATAAGTATGATTCTGACATTTGTGATTGGTTGGGATAATGGGGTAAGTGCGGTTTTTTATTATTGGTGCGCAGTCTTACCCGATCATGACACTATCTACAATCAAATCACGGCTTTAGTCTTAACGCTCATTCTTGCTATTACCGCTGTAATTCTCACTCTATTCAGCCCATTTTTCTTCATGGATTCAGATGGAAAAATTGCGCGAAGTAATTTCCTTAAACTTTTCAGCAAGAAGTAGCTGCCTATAATTCGAAATGTACTGTTGACACTGCGTTTCGATGGCACTAATTTATTAAATAACCCACCGAATTAGCCTACTGGCCATAAACGAGCAAACAAGCGCATGCTTGGTTTTTTTGCGCCAGTAGCAATCCTGAATGAAATTCTTAACCCGCCAATCTTGGCCATTATTCATCAGGAGAAAACCCTATGCCTAACCCAATACCATCACTCAATGATAAGAGAGTGATATCCCACTACCTTCAAAACTTACCTTTACACGGATACGTTCTTAACCAATCGCTTGAGTTAGAAACCTGCCCACAAATTGAGAAGGCTTCTTTCATCTCAACATCTCGCCTTTCCTTTGAGACGCTGACAAAATCGCCATATTGCACTGACGATTCGTTTTCAAACTGTATGGACAAGTTCTCATTAGCAGAGCTCGGAATTAACAGTCTTACTATGGAATTGGAGGAGTAGTTATGTTTAACCGACTTGATCAGGTTGCAAAGCAAGGCTTCTTGTACGCAATTGGTGAAAAGCACGACTGCCTAATTGAAACTGAAATGGAGCTGTTAGCATTTAACGCTGGAATAACCGATGCAAATAAGCGCCATGGTTTGTCTGTTGACAGAATGACTGGTATTCCAAAGATATACGTAAGTGGCGAAATGACTAATCGAAACTCAGTAAAGATTTGTTCTTTGTAAGCTGAATACTGACACAACTCAATAAAGTCCCGCGAGGATTAAGCGTCCTCAAGGATGGTTAACCTCGCTTATTCAAAGTGAGAAACACAATGAGTACATCTAACACAACCCAAAAATACAACGAAGATCAGTTATGGACTGACGTAGAGACTGGTGGACTTGCCGATATGACAACCTTACCAACAGGCGAGCGAGTTTATGGTGCACTTCATCACCCACTACTGGAAGTCGGTATTTTACTGCCGCGACAATTCGATAACGGAATTATCTCGTTGAATAACAGTGTATGCCCTAGCTTTAATTTGGGTATTAAAGTGACAGAGGAAATGCTGACACGCTTTGATCCCTGGGCTCTAAAACAGCACACAAAGTCAGGACTGCTAGAGAGACTCAAAACTGGTGAGGGTTTTGATTATTTTGCAGAAGATAACCTTGACGCCGAAGCCGCTATTCTCGATTTCTTGCATTCAAATAATGTGAAGGAATTTAATCGAGAAGAGGGGACCGGAGCCATCGCGTTGGGCAATAACATCTCGTTTGACATGCAATTCTTCGATGCACAGCTCCCTCGAGTTCGCGCATATATGCATTATAGAAAAGCCGATGTTAGCTCAATCAATGTTATGGCACGAACTCGCCTTTGGAAACACGTTCAATTAAACGGTGTTGATAAGGCGCTGAACCACACTGCGCTCGAAGATATTCGAGAGTCAGTTTTGGAGATGAACGCTTATACCTCTCAAATTAATAATTTGCTTTGGTATAAACAACAGGCCAATGAGTTAGGTATTGTCTCTGATATGGACAAATGCCTATCTGACGCCTAAGTAAAGAGAACCCCTAAAGCCCAATTTAACGGACTTTAAAGGGGTTCCCTTTCAATTTATTTCGATTTTATTTGGTAGGTAGGCTCTTGCTTGTAATCCGAAGCAAGGTGTTTTTCTCTCATTTTCGTTGCGTAAGCATACGTTGAGACATAGAAGATGGTTAAGTCATCTTCTGATACTTTGGCTTTGGCCTCTTTAATATCTTTCAAGAACGTATTTTTAGTCGTAGATAACACATCAAAGAGGGTTATCTTTTTCGCGCGTTGAAGCGCCTTTTTAACGTCACCATCTACGAACTTGAGTGTCGTGGCAGGGGTGTTCTTTAAGTCTTGAATAAACAACAAGATGTTTGGGTCGACGTATTTACGTAGCTTCAAAAATTGCTGGTGGATAAGATCATTCATTGGCTTACCCGGGTATTCTTTAGACAGCTCCTCACAAGCTGGGAGCAGGCCCGTTCCTGTTTCAGTTATTTGAACATCAACAGAGATGCCATTACTGCCATAAATTTTAAAATGAAAGGGCAGGTTATCGATGAGTCGAGTACCGTCAAAGGTCAACGAATCATAACGCAGACTTTCCCAATACAGCTTTAACTCATATTTAAGCTTACTTTTGCCTTTCCCTTTCAATGCACCAATTACCACTCCTGAGCTGAGTTGAGATTGCTCTTTTAGTGTCCTGTTGGACTCAACGAGCTCACGGTTTTTTTGAGAAAGTTGATTGATGATAATCGTAGAGTCCTGGATCTCTTTTTTATGGGCAGAAATCGTTTTGTTCCATGATTCATCAATGGCTTCTACAGATGAGAATCGACTCTTGAACGTGTCGAGTTCTTCTCTCAATCGTTTTGCTGAATCCCGTGATTTTTCTAGATCACGAATGGCTTTATCTAATTCATCCGACTTTTGTTTAAGCACATTCAGCTCAAGCTTAGAAATTTGGTGAGCTTGTTCTTCATCAACAAAATTTAACGCCAGTTGCTCAACCTCACTATACATCGATAAGAAAGAATTAAAGGAGTGTTTGGCTGCAGCTAAATTGCCCTCTTCAATCAATGATAGAGTAGCAACCAAGTGGCTAGAAATTTTATGAAAATCAATCATTTTTACAAAACAGTCAGCTGAAATTTACCCTGATTTTACTCCATTTAATAACCGATTTCTTGGTTTTTTAACCCGCCGATTATGGCTATTATTCATGGAGAAAACCAATGAACACACCACTAACACAATACAGCGTATCCGGTAATTCTGGTCGAATTATTGATAACCACTGTAACCAATTCAATAGGGAGTTCGACCAACCTAGAAAGAAGCAATCTAAACAGATTAAGCCAAAGCCTCTGGCTGCGAATAATCTAGGTATGATCAACAAAGCCATTAGCAATCTTGATGCGATTGGCATCCCTATCAAAAATATGTATTTTTTGCGAGGCGCAGCGTACTACCAGCTCTTATCAGAAGTGATTAACTGGGCAGCCAAGGTTTTCGAACCTGGTATGTATCGCTACAAGCCATATGCGATAGCACATGCAATCAAGATGGGAGCACAAGCTAGCTGGGGAAAAGACGCAAACGGAAATGAAGTTCTGTACGTTAATTCAACCGAAGCTGGCGTATCAACGTTTCATGACCCTAGCGGTGTATTGAAACAGTTCTTATCTGAGCTTGAAGATAAAAACTTCAAAATTGGTAATGAGTGGCCTCACCCTTGGAGCGGCGTTCCAAGACAGAGTCTTTCATTTATCATGCTCACTTACCCGAACGTGCTCAAAGCTGTTTCTAACTTAACCCAACCGGGCCGAGTTGCGACAGAAGAGGAAATTGAAAAACTCATCCCTTTCCTTGATTAAAAAGAAACCTTCGTTTTTAGAACAAATCTCTCACCGGATTTGCGTCTAAATTCGAAGGTTTTTTCGTTTCTAGCTACCTGTATGTTTCGAACGACAGATAGTTAACCGCTTAACAGCGTTTTAGTGAGTCACTTTTAAGTAAGGGAAAGTGTAGTTCAAGTCAGTCCCACGCTCAGAAGGAGTGTTGGCGTCATCTGCAAGCCAGTTAGACGTTAGCATTTGCCAGTCATTCGCATCAGCGATGAGGTAGTATCGTTGAACCCCAGAAGTGTAGGCAAAATCTAACGTCTCAAAGAGCGTAATGGTCATATCAAACACCTCGTGACCATTATTGGCTGTAGCTGTATTACTAATACGATACCCACCTGAAACTTCGCGTTTGATGAACGTATCCTGATTACAACCGCCTAAGTTCTTTGGGTAGGACTTAATCGTTGCACGCAAAACCAGAAAATCTTGAACATCGAAATTCACGTTGTCAGGCATTTGGTAATCGGAAAATTGAATTTCAATGTCAACATCGTAATCGGCATCGAAGCTCTTACAGCCAGTAGTCCATACGCCACCCTGAAGATCACTTAAGAGTTCAATTCTTTCTTGTCTGGTCATCGGAACGGGTTTAACACGGTCATCAGTAAAGCCACTTTCTTGCTCATCGGCATAGGTGTCAGTTGAGTAGAAAGCTGGGTCATCAAAGTCTTGAACATTTAAGTCCGTATTTGGCGGCATCTCAAACTCGACTGGTGGTGTTGGCGTAACCTTAGGTGTGTCAGGCTCAATATTACCATCATTTTCGGTTACTGCGTCTGACCCTTCGTCTACACCGGTATCTTGCGTATCAGTGCTGACACTCGTATTGCCTGTTGAACCGGAGTCACCACCACCACAGCCAAATAATACGCTCATTAAGATGAGCAACCCTGCGTACTTCGTCATATCGAATTTCCTTATTAATGTTTATCTAGCGGCGGTTATAGGTCACCGCTGAGGTTTCTTTACTAACAAGCGAATTATTCAATGACTTTCTAAGCCGACAATTTTTTCCAAAAGCTTTTCGCTTATAGAGGCGAACCAACCACATTTAAGGAAAAGCAAAATGAATCACTATGAAACATTGGTTATTGGAATACTGGTATTTGTTGTTTCAGCCGTAATATTGAAACAGTGCATCGTTATCGTTCCAGAGGGCTCACGTTTTGTTGTCGAGAAACTGGGTAAGTTCTCCCGCGTTATCCAACCGGGCTTAACATTACTGATCCCATTCTTGGAACGAGTTGCGTATCGCCCAACCGTCAAGGCGCAGGTCGTCGAATTGGCCGAGGTAGAGTGTTTCTCGAAAGATAATTCGTTGCTGCAAATCAGCAGCCAATACGTGTTTAAATTCATTGAAGTCGAAAAAGCGATATACAAAGCAGAAAACGTAGAGCTGTTGCTTGAGAACTACTGCAAAACTCACCTTCGTGACGTAAGCGGTACGATGAAGCTAGATGAACTCCTATCATCACGTTCAGAAATTAAAGTCAAAATTGAAACTGAGCTTTCAGCTATTGCAGAGAAATATGGCTGTGAATTGGAATCGTATGAAATTCTAAATATCACTCCAACTGAAGCCACCATCAGTAGTATGGAAAAGCTTGTCGAAGCTGATCGTCTTGCTCGTACCATTCGCATTAAAGCCGAGGCAGAAAAAGATGCAGAAATCAAACAGGCTCAAGGGCAAAAAGAAGCAGAAGTCTTAGCTGCAGAAGCTGAAAAACAATCCGATATATTGCGCTCAGAGGGTGAACTAGAAGCCGCCAAAAATGACGCAAAAGCCATCCGTGAACGTGGCCAGGCTGAAGCTGACGCCAACAAAATGATCAGTGAATCGGTTAAAGAGTCGGGAGCAGAAGGGTTACATTTGAAGATTGCCAATGACTACACAACGGCACTTCAAACCATCGGCGCGGCAGACTCAAGTAAGACAATCATGATGCCGGTCGATAGTTCAAATCTGGTTGGCTCAATCGCCGGTATTGCCGAGCTACTCAATACAAAGTCATAAGGTGATGTATGGATATTTTTGACCTATTTCTCGGTGAACCAACCATTTGGTTTGCTTTCGGCGCTCTCTTATTGACGATTGACCTAATGCTAATTGGAGCACCTGTTTTTTTGTTTATGGCTCTTTCAGCATTCGCAATGGTACTGGTATCAATGGTGTTCCCAAATATCAGCTTTGCAGTCTCAGCGGTATTGTTCAGTGTCTTTTGCTTTTTGTCTTATGTTTTGGTCCAAGACTTTGTTCGCAAACGCAAGCCTATAAAAAACGTCTGCTATTCAAACGAAAATATGCTGAATAGCCAATTTACTTTACTCGATGACTTAGAAGCTGGCGTTAAAAAACGCATAAAGATAAACCACATACATTACACAGTAGTGTCTAATGTCGACCAAGAACGTGGACGAAAGCTCATGGTTTACAAGGTCGATAATGGCATACTCCACGTAAGCTCTAATATTCCAAGTCATGAATTTCCTCGTGAAAACGAGAGGCGTGAAGAAAAACGTCAGGAACCAGTACCGTCACCTCACTATGACGACTCTCCCTCAACGGCGAATACATCAGTAGATACTTCTTGTGGGGGCGGTGAGTAGTCATGGATCGACTTGTTCCCAGTGTTATAGGTAGTCGTCGAGAAGTCTTTGAGCACTTAACAGAGCTAGGCATGATTGATGACGTGATTAAACTTAGCAAAGCTCTGGGAACTCAGTATCGAGGCATTAGTGTAGAGGAACAAAGACCAGACGGTTCGACTAAGCGAACCTCTTATGAAGTCGTCCATACTGAGCGTAAGAGGTAACAATCAATACACCTGTCAGTCGCATAAACTCTAGGTTAATGGGCCTGACAGGTAGCGAAATTGAAGAACGAAGGAAATCTTCTAAATTCCGTACTTTCGAATCCCGTCACTGACAAACTTTCTGTGATCCGCAATGAAGCTTTTAGACTCTTTTATATACTCAAGAAAAAACGCACTTTTCGAGCTTTTGGACAATAGAACTTCATCGTATTTTTTATGGTGTACAAATTGTCCTGGGGAAGATGTGATATCCAAAATGAACTCATGGCCATTTATATGGTGAACGTTAAGCCATACATGAAAAACGTCCTTCAAATAGTAGTAGGCTAGTCTTCCCTTTTCTTGACATGATAAATCAGGGTCATCGATTTTCTCTCTGATGTCTTTGGCTAGAGTGCCGCCCTCTACTCCTATTACAATGAATGCGTGCTTAATCCAAGCGTAATTATCAGTTACGTATTTTCTTAAAATCAAATGAATTGGTAGGCAGTTTAAGTTGAATGCAGACTGTACATTTGGATGACAGCTCTTATAAAAACAAGGCTCGTTAGTCCCTAGTTTAGAAATCGCAGTCCAATTTTGTATCTCTGCCAACAAATGTTTGTTAATCTCATTTATATCATTGTTTATTTGGATAAAACTGCTACTTCTTGCCATAAGTTGTCCTTTTAAGTCTGAGTGAACGCATAATACTACACCCCTTGCATAGAGAGATATTACAGAGTAATTCACACTTCCCGACGAGCTACAACTATCCAAGCTAATTATTGAACTCAATTGAGATAACCAGAATAGATCTTCCAGAAGATTTGGTTTATCCATCTAGTGAGATCATCTTAACTCGGTAGCATCTGGTAGCAATGTTGTTTAACCTTGCTATTGATAGTTCTGAATCACCTTTTACAAGGAGTGAATAGTGAATAACAAAGATCCAATTGATTTCCTTTTTAGTGATACATCAAGGGAAATTCTCTTTAAGCTTGTAGACAAAAAACATCCTAAAGAATTAGCTTCCGGTACGGATGATGTGTTTGAGCCTACGATTTCGGCAGTGTTCGTCCTGTTTGATGAACTTATGAATAAAAGCACTCCTGATTTATATCACTCTGAGTGGTTGTTGATTACGGAAGCACTAACTAACAAATACACCCCATATAGGCTCATGAACTCACTGAATGGTATGAAGCGAGAGCTAGTAATGTCGTTGGAAGATTTGGGGGGTAAAGAGTTGTTTAATATCGATAGCTTTGAGTTATCGAAAAAAATTGCAGGCTTCAGTGATATTGAAATCTGCGCCGTCTATTATCAAATCCATCAGAATCTAATTGCAAATAAGTACAGGCGAGACTTTTCTCTTCCGAGCATTAACTCTGATTTCTAGCAAGTATCTCTAGACGCATTCTAGTGACATACTGCATGTATAAACGCATGGGCGACGTACAATCTTCAAACTCTAACATACGGTGAAAGTTGGGCGATTGTACGGGCTTTCACATTTCGGCTCTATTCAAAGCACATCTAGCGCTATTCTCTTAGCAGTTTAAGGTCTTTACATGCTGTTACTTTCTGATGTTGGCGAAAGCTTTAAGTTTCAATCTAGCCATAGCAGCGGCAAGCATGTTCAAAACTTAGTCAATCGTCAAATAAATCAATGAATTAGATAGATTGAGTAATAACTCGGGGTTATGCTTCTTTTTTCAGTTTATCTTATTGCGTATTCTATCGAGGTATTTGATGAAACCAGTTGGCAGTAGTTGGTTCAAAGTCGATTTTCATTGTCATTCGCCAGGCTCGGATGATTACCCAAAGCCCCTGAGCTCTATCGATGCTACAAACGGTTGTACACCACGAGAGTGGTTACTGGCTCAGATGAGTAATGAGATCGATTGCGTTGTCTTGAGTGACCATAATACTGGTATCTGGATAGATAAAGTCATGGAAGAACTCACCGAACTAAGAAAGTCTCACCATGAAAGCGACGTCATTGGCTTCCGGGAAATTACAATCATCCCTGCAGTAGAAT
Organism: Vibrio penaeicida; assembly: GCF_019977755.1. Taxonomy (NCBI): domain Bacteria; kingdom Pseudomonadati; phylum Pseudomonadota; class Gammaproteobacteria; order Vibrionales; family Vibrionaceae; genus Vibrio; species Vibrio penaeicida. Next base: position 146,222 of record NZ_AP025146.1, read on the forward strand.
TAACCGCGTGGGGAAATTGTCATGTACTCGGGCTATTTGACGAAAATACGAAATCAGAACATATCAGTCACGTAGTAGGAGCCTGCGGCCTCGACAGCACTAATGACAAAGGAAATCATCAAACCATTCTTCGCTCCGGGGTACCTCAAGTTATCAGTGAGATTAAACGCGCTGGTGGTATTGCCATTCTTGCTCACATTGATAAACCGAAAGGGATCTTCAGTAACACTAACCAAGATGAAGTGAGAGCTGCCTTCAAAGCACAGCCTGACGCTGTAGAGCTTATCGGCAATGAAAGTGACCTTAATGGCTTCAAGAAAGGACTGGTTGATGATTTAGCTATGGTGAAAGGAACAGACTCTCACTGTAGAGAAGATATGGGGCGCAGCTACACTTGGGTAAAAATGGTCTCGCCTTCATTTTCCGGCATCAAAGTAGCACTGACTGACCCAGAACATTGCATTATCAGAGATGCTGAGCCACCGCGCAGCCCAGCGAATAAGCTGACAAAGTTAACTCTAAAAACCCGTATGTGTCTCGATAATGATGACGCTCCGATCTCCGTTGAGCTTAGCCCATGGTATACCGCGATAGTAGGTAGTCGAGGTTCCGGTAAATCAACAATTATTGAAGCCATTCGTTTAGCTTCTCGCCGTGATACTCGAATTAACGAGCCAAAGCTTCCAATTGAGATTGAACAACGGCTAATCGACTTCCGAAATGTCAAGGAGGGAGCGGTTACTGAAGATTCAAGTATCGTTCTTGATTACAGCAAAGATGGTCACCCATACAAGTTACATTGGAGTCCTTGTTCAACAAAGCTAGAAAGATTTGACCCAGAAACAGGTAATTGGTTGGATGACGAGACCTTTGATATTAATCGCTTTCCAGTCTCAATTTACTCTCAGAAAATGCTTTTCGACATCGCAACGAAACCTAACGCATTTCTGAAAGTGATTGATGACAGTGAAACAGTTAACGTCTCTAACTGGAAAAAAGAACAGGACCGTTTATTACTTGAGTACAAATCTCTTTCTTTAAAAGTCAGGGAACTCGATAAGCAGCTAGATGAAATACCACGTATACGCGGCGCGTTGACTGATGTTGATAATAAACTTCTTAAACTGAAAAGCTGTGGCTTGTCTGAGGCTCAGGAGCAACAAAGTAAATTCCAAGGCTTGTTGAGCAAAGCCGACAATCCAATTAAGACAATGCAAAACAATCTGTCCGATATCAGTGAAGTAGTGTCGAACAGAGAAAGGGTTGTCTTATCAGAAGAAGCCGGTGAGTTATTGGAATGGCAGAAAGCTGTATGTAAGGTTCAAGATGATTTGTTTGATGGTATAGGTGAGCATCTTGCTCAAGCTAAAAAATCAATCGAAGCACTCAAAAAACAACCGTTTTACTCCGAACTTGAGGAAAAGGTCGCCGCCCTAACTCATGAGATGTCAAAAGTTCTTGAAGAGCTAAATGATGCCGAGATCAGTCCAGACGAATTATCTGAACTTCTAAGCAAAAAAGAAGAATTAAACACAGAACTTCTACAAGAAGAATCATTGAAAGATCAGCGTCTGGAAGTTGATAATAAACGCCAAGCGATTTTCAAAAAGCTAACAGATCATAGGTTAGAGTTATCCAACAAAAGAACGGACTTCATTAAAGCGTTAGGGTTAACCGATCTTGACATAAAGATTCTTCCATTGGCTTGTGATTCAGAAGAGCTTATATCAGGGTACCAACGCGCATCCGGGATAGATAAATTCAATATGCATATTTTGGATATTGAACGCGACAGCACGCTTCTTTTTGAACTCAATAACATTGACCGATTCAATCCAAATAACACATCTAAGCGGCTTGAAGTGTTGAAGCAGGTTAAGCAATACCATCGTGATGTAAAAGACGACAAACCGAATTCATCATATTGCGTGCATGGCTCACTAACCAAGAAGATTGAGCAGTTGTCGGAAGAACAACTCGATATCTTAGAGTGTTGGTTCCCAGAGGATGGCATTGAGATTCGCTTTCAGGATGAAATAGGGAATAAGCGCCCACTTGATAAAGCTTCGCCAGGGCAGAAATCTGCATCGATGTTGAACTTCTTACTGTCCTATGGCACAGACCCACTTATCCTGGATCAACCGGAAGATGATCTTGATTGTGCCATGCTCGCCTCAACCGTTATACCAGGAATTTCACAGAACAAACGCAGAAGGCAGTTAGTTATCGTGACCCACTCAGCTCCACTGGTCGTAAATGGTGATGCTGAACAGATAGTCGGAATGAAGCAGGTTAAAATGCGCCTTGTTCCCAATATTGCCGGTGGGATTCAGGACCAAGCAGTTAAAGATTTTGTTTGTGACCAAATGGAAGGTGGAAAAACAGCATTCAGAAGCCGATTCAAACGTATCATTGGTTAAATAAGTTTATGACTTAAAAGCATTGTTCTAATCAAAACTCGCATAATAGAGTGAATTTACGTCCAGCGGTGACTTTGAGTAACCGTTGGACGATTAATCCATCCACATTACTATGGTTATTCTCTAACCAGCTTAAGACCTTTATTCGCTTTCATGTCCACTTTATCGCCTAGTACATGCTGTATCACTTCACTAGGCCAGCTCAGTAAATTCACCGTAGATTTAACTTCGCCATTTTGGATAAACGTTCCTTTCGATTCAGTAAAGCCAATGGAATTTAGAACAAACATCAGTGAATCATAGTCAATTGCAGAACTCTCTCGCTCATTGATGTTCTTTAGAGCAATGTTCGCAACGATCGGGTGCACACTAAACCAATACTCGCCTACCTTGTGAAACATCGCACCTTTGGTATTCAGTGGATTTTTATGGCTCTCATACTGCAGCTTAATCTGCTCGATGAACAACTCAAAAACCGGCACTTCATTGCTTGAACCTGCACCATCTGGCTCTCCATGCGACTCTCTAGGGTGCAATGCTAGTTCTTCTGCACTATCAGGGGTCAATGCCTCTAATATCTCTTCAGGAGCCTCTGAGAGCTCCTCTCTTTGCCTCTTACTTTGAGAAACTGTAGGTATCGACTTCTGCAATGAAGCGGCGACGTCATCAGGATTAACGGCGGCCCCAAATTTTAGATGATTTTGGTATGATTCAAAATCTTCAGGTGATCGCTCAAACAAATGGGCAATTGCTTTTTCCCAAAAGAAAGGAACGGGGTAGGGAGCACTAAATAGAGTGGCGCGTATAGCTCGGCGCATCGATGCGCTGATAGGGTTATCTAAATTCGAATAAGGGCTAAATGCGTCTAAGATAGCTTTGTAAATGGCCGGGTCTGTTCTTTCATCAATGAATAGTTTGTGAAATAAACCCAATCCAACCATTGCACCACAAATTGAACGGTTTGAATTAGCAATGTAGACGCCACGTTTACTGAACGAGCGAATACTTTCAGATGCAGGGTTCCACGATCGGTAGGGCTCACTTCTTAGACTATGATTGGCAATCAGAAAACCTATCGGAAACACATGAATGAATTGCCATAACGCTAGATTCCATTCTACATTTTGGTTTCTCGTATCGCTCTCTGACCAAAATTTTGAGGAGCTGAACTCAAAACTTGAGAAGGCTTTTCCTCCAACCCAGTTAACCAATTGGCGATGGTTTAAAACTGTCTTGTTATCGAAGACGTTCTGCTCAGCCAAATCATTGATGTGATCAAGCGCCTCAATCTGACAAGGAATGAACTCTCTAGCCCAGACCGCCTCTTGCACTGGCCATAATTGCTTTGGTACCGACTTGAATGGATCATTAGATTTGGCCATGATTATCTCCTTCTGAGATGACTAGGCTGTTCCTTAAAGCCTGCATCGTGCTTGAAAACATTTGGTAGCAATTAGCCCCAGACTCCAATAGGCATTCAAAGTCCACAAGATGAACTTCTTCGTCAGGTAAATCTTCAATGATTCGCAACGTCTGACGCCAAATACTTTCGCCATGCTCGGGTTCATGTAGTGCCACTTGAGAAACGGTAAAAATTCGACTTATTGCAAATGGGTCAGCTGAAAAAAACTTTTGTCTGGCTAGAGAAGAGAAGTCATTGCTGAACGGAACTCGTAAGCACTCTTCCTCAGATTGCTGTACTTGATACCATTGATCTACTATCAGCTTTCGATTGAGCTGAGAATGACGGCCTATGTCCATGGAATTGACTTCAAGGCTCGCTTTAACTATCAGCCCAAGCAATGCACCATAAGAGTCTGACAACAAAGACATCGATGTATTACGCTCATAGTTTCGATTTAAGGCAAACAAACCAAGCTCAAAGATGTCCATCCATAAAAGTGAGCTGCTTGATACGTAGTTAGGTTTCCTGCTAGAGAAGATGGATTGAAAACTAGGGCTGATAATGTTGATAGGTTTGATGTTCAACTTCTTATCAAACTCTGTCCCAACTCCAAGCCGCTTTTTTAAATCCAACATGGTGCCTGTAAGATACTTATCGGGGATAAGATCAAGGTTATTGGGCTGACCGCGCAGGTCGATTTCTTCATGAATTTTATGAAATTGGTTTTGAACTATACGGTTTACTGGCCTTGTGCTTCCGTTCGCTCTTACGATGTTATGGTGATAGGCACGAGGTTCAATCATGGCCAACTCATCAAACCAAATCGAAGCTTCTTTTAAATGACTATTCATGAACAGGTATTCGATTCCGTTCCTAGTGTCATTCGCGGCACCGCGGTCGGCTTCAACTTCGAGTCGAATGCATTGGTCCCAGTGACCTCCTAAGTAGCTCATCTTATTTAGAGACATACGCGCCTCCAAATTTATCGTCTTCAATGACTCGATCAAACCTATCAACCAATGAAGACTTGGATAATTTAATCGTTTGGAACTTACCAAGCTTTCCAAGTGGCTTAAAGGTGATGGTGTTAAACACATCCGAATCTAGTTGAAATTGGTCATCTTTAACCAGACCTACTGAAACATCATCAACAAAGATCTCGACACTATCGAACCAAGGCCAACTTATCCATTGCACTGTTAGCTTGTCCTTGTTGAACACTGGCTGCTGAACACGAAAGGCTTGCGTATCAACGAAAACAAGGTCATTTGAACCGCGGAAAAACTGGTCAATGAGCTTTCGTCGCTTTTCCGAAGTCAAAAAATAGTTATGCCAATTATCAACCCACATTTTACCTGACGTACTCAGAATGAAGCCTAACTTCTCCATTTCTGGGTAGTAATATCGAATCTGGTTTTCTAAAAATCGAATATCAAGGTAATGATTCTCTGAGACATAAGTCATCATTGACTTAGCCACACCCGCAGTTTTTGAAATCTGAGATCGTTCACGCTCTTCAAAAGGGATATTCATTGGCATTTCGATCATGGTGGTCTGGAAAACAGAAAGCACCATGGCAAACATATCGAGCGTAATTCTTTGCTCGATGCCGTTGAGTCGTTTCCACTGATTTATCGTGCTAGGAGCTAGCAGGTCGCTGAACTCTTCCACAGCGTTATTATGGGCGAGTAGGGCAACCGAAGTAGTGCTTTCGTTACAGACAACAGACTTAGAGAAAAATGGTCTTGGGATATCGAGGTAGCAAATGAACTCGCCTGGCTGCCCAATAAGAAATTGAAGGCCACCTTTACTTAAACGAAACACTAAAGTTAGGTTCGGTTGATCAAATTGCTCTTCAAAAGTGAAGTCTATCTTCTTGTTTTTCTGGAGGGCTCCTCTATCAATACGCTTTACTTCATTGGTGTGGTTATTAAGAAGATACACTTCATACTCTTGAGTTTCATAGTTGGTATCAAACGTCACAGAGGCGTTGTAGATAATGTTAGCAGGCTGCGCCGCATCCATAACACCAACAAGGTTGAAGACATCATTAACACCTTCTTTTACCGCTCTCTCAGTTGGTACTTCTTGGTTCAACTCTCCCTCAGTCACCGCTGATTTATCAACATCAGAAAAACAACCACTCAATGCCAGGCTGACAAACAAAGCGTAGGTCAATTTTTTAATCATGCTTATCGCTCCTTTAATAGATACCTATATAGGCGAAAAGCATTTTTGAATTGAACGTTTCAGATCTCTTGAATGTAAAGTCTGCCCTCAGCTACAACTAAGTCGTATTCTTGGTTGGATTTGGGGGTAAAGAGAGGACGATCTGGCAAGTCATATACAAAGCCCTTGTCAGTGAAAGGGTTGTAGGTTAAACGATCATGAGTTTTCAGAACTCGTTTGAACTCGGTATCGGACAAACTGACGCTAAGTAAATCCCCCTTTGCGAAACAATGAACATTTCTAACACCTGAGCGGGTGACACGCTCACGTCCGGGATGGCTGATTTTGACTGGGTCAAAACTCCGTAGGCGTACTTTGTCAGCATAGCCAAGAACCAAGCCTTTACAGTTGCTGCTGTTCGACTTGATGCTAATCCTTGCATTGTTAAGGTTTCGGTAAACAAGGACGCTGTCACCCAAGATGATTCGACGTCCTTTAATACCTTCGATTGAGTCTGGTCGCACATGACCACTAAACATATCCATAATCACCTCTATATACTCGTTATATAGCTAGATGATTAACGGATAAGTGCAGCTGACAAGTTATTGAGTAACTAACATAGAATGAATGTCATTTGACGTATTAATTTGAATGCTAGAAGAAATCAAACGATTTTCGACACCAACATTATTAGTCGGAGCAAGAGTGTCGAAACCATCAAAAAACATCGGTAAGTCATCAAGCCACTGCTGATACTCTGTCGGCTCAAATTGAACGAGGTATGCTTTAAGTTCGTGAGAGTCCGACCAGTAAAACTCGATCTGACGTATGCCTGCATAAGCAAGAGTGCTGACACCAGTGTTGGTAGCATAGCTTACGTTACTAACAAGTTGACTTAGCGGTTCCGCAGTCAGCGATCGCTTACTCTTAAATGAAGTAACTTCTAGGTCGAGTTCCTTTTTCGTCATGCCGATATAAATGCCATACCACTTATACTGAGTCTCATGGGTTTTAAAGATGTCACTGTTTCTTGGGTTCGCGTTAGCAGACGCCCCAATAACCAACGCCATGACACAACCTAGAATTACTCTGATCACTGAAATACCTCATTAACCATTTCCCGCTTTTCAAAAATCTCGGCGGATTTTTTTAATTCTTGCTGATATCTGAATTCATTTTCAGCCTCAGCAGTAATCGGTAAGTTCAATTTCATCTGATATATGTGATCCCTAGAGATACCCATTGGAATTGAATGAAATCTACGGGTCATCAATTCGTCATATTTACCAGTAGAGGTTAGATAGGGATTGAATACCTCAAGAAACGTGGCCTTGTTCTTAATAAGAAACCTAACTTCTCCAATTCTTCCTGGGTATTTTTGTGATTCCTTACAGATCATATCGTAAAGGCCAACTTCTTTATAAGCTGAGTGAAAATGTCTAAAAGACCGTACATTTGTAGAAGCCCCAGCACTGCCGGTTTCATCAGAGTCCAAAGAATCATTGATATTAGGGAATTTAGCCTTTAAATCGGATATTGGCATGCCCGGGTAAACGCCAAGCAAGCGTCCCTGCATTAATACTTCCAGTTGTTCAGCTGTCATTTCATTGTTGTAAGGATTGCTTAGCTTTAGGTCTTCAACAGAACTAATGTACTTTTCTGCAGATACAGTTGTCGACAGCACTAACAAACCAAGTGTCATTAATCCCTTCATCACTTGCCTCTACTCTCACTGGATATTTACCTGATATGTAGTTATTCAGCGGAAATTTGAATTTTGTCCCAAGTATTTTAGAGTAGCTTAAAAATCAAACACATACAAAAACACCATTCCAACAGAAATTCATATTTCTATCGAAATGGTGTTTTTCAGCCAATTATTTAGATTCTAAGTGATTCAAGAAACGGACGTGTTGGCCGTACAACTGATCGCCAGAGTCCTTGTACAATTGAGAAAGCTGGTTTTTATCAACTATAAAGTTACCAGATTTGTCCTGGCTTACTAGACTATTGTCTGGTTTGCCAAGGTAATCTCCTTCCCTATGAGAGAAATAACCAGTTTTATACTCACCGACTTTTTCCTCTCCAAGCATCGCCAATACTTGCTTAGTGTTACCGGCTTGCAACTGTTGGGTTAATTCATTAGCCATCATTTCAACAGCTAAATTCTCTCCACCATGTTTGCCACTAACATTAACCATGTTGCCGGCCATTGCAGTTACACCAGCAGCTGTACCTGCAGTTCTAGCAATGTCACCTGCTCCTTTCAGGTTTCGGCCACCGAAAGTATCAATTCCGGCCCCAACAACATTACCTGCTGCAGATGCGCCAATTGCAAAGTAGCCGGCACCACCACCAGCACCACCAACTTCATACATCGTTTGCATAAAGGCTTTTTCACCACCTACTTGAGCTTTTAACTCCTGATAACGTTCAAGCCCGCTATTCCTTTCATTAGCCCAATTCTCTTTTGATTGCCCTGCCGGACGTCGAAGTTCGTGTCCCTTATTAAGAGACTGAACAACTAATTGATCTGCAAGCTGCGGATTTGAGTCAAAAAGCTCATACACGCCACGGGCTTCATTTGCGCTAGTAAAATCAAAACCGGTCTTACCCCAAATAGCATCCCAAGCTAAGCCTGAATGGTTGGTGTTGGCATCTACATGCTCTTGATGATCTCGAACTGCACCTTGGGTATTGTAAGCTTCTCCAGCTACTTTGCTGCTGTCGGAAGCATTTTGACTAAACTTATCCATCATTTTCAATTTGTCTAATGCTTCCTGTGAGTTAGAAGCTGAAGGATCTATTGAGCCAAGACGCTGAGCCGTTTGATGAATGCCCATTAGTTCAGACTGTTTAAGCGCACGTTGCTGTTCAGACATATTGCCTGACTTTAGCTCTTCTATAATACCGGAGCCTCTACCTACTAAATTTTCCAGAAGGGCTGTGCGTGTTTGGTCAAGTAGCTGATTCACCCCTTTTCCATCAGTAGGTGTTGGAAGTGTCCTGCCGCTATCACCCGTAAATCGACTAATTAGGGCATTGGCATAGTCACCGACGTCAGAAATTTGTTGAGAATTAGACCAAGGTTTTTTTAATTCTCGCTGAGTCGTAGCCGCACTGGAATCATTGGCAGGGGCTGTAAATGTTGTCATGCCGCTATTAACACCATCAATAACGTCCTTGCCACTCTTAAATTGTTGATTTCCGTTGCCATCAGTATATTTAAGTGGATTTGCACTGTCTTGAGGTGTCCCGTACACATCAGATACCATGTTGTTGTATGCGTTTCTCATCACTTCTTGAGCTACATTCGAATCCAACCCAGCGATAGGGTTGTTAACTAGGCTATTCATCGTTTCACCAATAGTTTTCATTGAAGCAATAAACTCACTGACACCGGTTGAGGTACCAATCGCCTGGTTGTTTGCTTGAGCATAAGACTTGGCGTTCTCAGAAGCTCGGTCAATTAACCCACTAATTTGAGACGGGTTAACCCCAATTTCATTAGCAGCACTTTGTATCAGTTGGTTACGATAGGCCGCAAAGTCATGTGCACTGCCTGTGTGTTGCGGCATCGATGCGACAAATTGCTGCCACATGTTTTCACCAGTACCTCCGCGGCTATATGCCAACGATTGGTTGTGTGCCTGTTGAGCACTTTCTGTTTTTTGGTACTGCTCGGCTTCTTTGTACGCCGTAGATGCCGAGTTAGCTTCAGACACAAGGGATTGTTCAGTTTCATCACTCATTTGACCGTTACTAATTAAATTAGAACTTTGAGTGGCGACTTGGTTAAGTACTGCAGAGTCAACCGAAGCGCTATCTGTAGTGTTTGCCCCATGTTGTTTTAAGAATGCATCCATTTCTGATTGAGTTTGAGCCATAGTTCCCGGCTTAGGGTCTAATTTAGCCCCGATTAACCTTGCAAAATCTGCAGTATCATTCTCAGAAAGATTCATACCTAAACTTGAAGCTACTTGAGAAGCGAACGACTTACTAATTGTACTGCCATCAGAAGACATAACACTTCTTAATCCATTGCTGTTCTCGCTGTAGGCATTTGACTGCATGTAATTTGAAAGTTTTTGTATTGCAGACCCAACTTCTTTACTTGCAGTCTGCATGCCGTTGTATTGTGAACTCACACCGTTCGCGCTACTGACCACGCCTTGAATGCCAAATCCTTGAAGCGCAGGTAGCGCCGAATTTGGTGTGCCATGAGCAATACCACCAACTGTTTGAGAAAGCTGACTCTTCATTTCAACGTTAGGAGCGTTTGAACCAATTTGTGGTACCTGGTTATCCACGCTTCTACCAACGTCACCTTTTGGTGTCGCTACAGAAGAAAGCTGCGTCATCGCAAACATTGAGCCTGTCAGTACCGCATAAGTGATTAGAGGTACGCTTGCCATAAGGTTAGAACCGACCGTTACTGCATCCTGAGCGGCAGCAACGTACAGTTCTACCTTGTCCAAGCTAAGTCCAGAGTAGTTCTGAATCAGATTCAAATAGTGAACGTAATTTGAAGTCGACCAATAGTTGATGATTATTGAGATTGTTTGCCACGAATAAATCCATAGCCCAAATAGTATGTAACTTCCCAAAAACTCAATGCCTTTGGCCCCTTTCGCAACCATGACGACACCGATTAGAGGAAACAGTGCGTAGAATACGAACATTAAGCCCGTCATTGCAGAAAATGACCATTTAAGGAAGTTTTCGCCCTTGACTGCAGCTTCCATTCTCGCGGTTTCGATATTCTGGGACATCACCATGCTATATGAGTTTAAGGTGGTGTCAGACAAAGAAGAGGCGTGCTCAAGCATAGACGCTCTTACTTTCAGCCAGTTCTGAATTTGAAGCTCCTGAGCGAAGCCCAATGTTCCAACAACCTTGTCTAGTTCATCGTTAAATACGTTACCGACATTGCCAGAGTTAGTTACTGTTGAGCCATCCAATAGAGACTGGTTACTATTTTTAATTAAGCCTGCGAATTTAGCAGTGTTAAGCGCCGGTCCACTTTGCACATAATTACGAACAGAGCCTACTAAGGTCGAATCGCCATTAAGCTCATCGGCTAAATCATGGCAATTCATAATGGTGACATTGTCATTGTTGTCGACTCTTTTTGCGGCAAGGTTAGCGACCTTACTTGTGTCAAAGAGGTAGTCTAAAGGATCTGTTGTGGTGTACATCTCACGCCAATTGATCCCCGGATAACCCGAAATTCCTCTTGATCGACCAATACAATACTTTGCATAAAAGTACATATTTGTATCGATTCGACGATCACGGACATACCCAATTTCTCGCAAAGAGAGGATGGCCAATAACGGACTTAGAAAACCCGTATTAGTTAGACCTGAGTGCCCCTTTAATGCAACCGATGAAAATGCAACGCCTCCAACCGTTCCTGAAGAAAGATCATTTTGCAATGAAGCGTTAAGCGTTCGACTGATGTTTGACAGGGCATGACCTATGGTTGCTACCCCCAAAGGCACATCATCAATGGCAACCCATGATGATGAGGGGGCGCTGGTGGCCAGATCAGCTACATACACAGTTTCGACCGTTGGAATCCAAAGTACCAGATACACAGCTAGACCGTATGTGGCTTTATGAGGCTCAAATTTACCAACGGACATGTACGACACGACATTGGTCATCAAAGCAAAGATAGAAGCAAGCGCGACAGCGGTACCCACACCACGCTCAACACCAGATTCATCTATGAAGGCATTTGTCGTTCCAGAAATAGGATTGAAGAGTGCCGACAATGCCGCAAACATATCGGCAAAAATCTGCATGTCACCATAAATATAAATAATATAATCCATAACCGTCGCCCCTTAGAAGTTCGCTTCACTAAGCTCACGGCTTGTGTTGTATTTTAAGAGAGTCTCTTTATAAATATCCGACTCCAAGAGCTTGGTCATGGCATCATCGCGGCGTTTAGCGCTATCTTTCGATAACTCGAGCAGTTTTACCATCGTGCTTTTTAAATCCATTTGAACGTCGGAGTCATCGAAGCTACGACTTAGTTCAACAGGAATTTCAGAAATACGGTTGTAAGTAGCTAGATAGAATTGGTGTCCCACATCGTAACGGACAACATCAGCGATATTTTTAAACATATGTTTGGTAGCCGTAGAATTAGGGTTTGGGGCGAACAGCATCGCGCTGGCAACGTTGACATCGATAAAATTCATCAACTTAACCTGAGCGTTGCTCATACCCGCGCTATTGTAGTTACCGGTAGTGTTCGCATCGATAAGTCGGTTGTAAATTGAATTAGTATCATCAAGCACTAGATCCTTAACGACCTTACCAAGAGGGGTTATCGAACCGGCATTGGTTATCTCAGTTGGGTTAATACAATTAAACGTCGTGCCATCATCGGCTGTACGCGACCCCTGACAGGTCCATGCTTTGTTTGTAGAAGTATCGATAGGGTCAACACCGTAAACAAGTGAACTGAACATTTCAGGTAACAAGATTGGACCAAGAAATTCAGTTTTCTCGGGCGTGATGATCTTAGTGCCGATCAGGTTCATTACAAACTCGCGGTCAGTCATGGTTGGAGCACCGAGCATGTCTTGAACAAAAGGAATCTTTCTTTCGTTGCCAAAAATCTCGAGCACTTCATACACTAAATTACCAATCATTGGCACGTTAGTATGGTCATCGGCGTCCGCCGCATTGTTTAGCGCTTCCTGGCTGTCATTTTGCTCGTTGTACTCACACTCAGATATGTCTTCTGAGACGCCTAGATTACCCAGCACGTTACATCGGGCATCTTTGAACTGATCGGTTAGCTTGCCACCAAGGTCTTGCGCAATTGCACAGCTATTGGCGACTTTGGATGCCAATTCATCTATCTGATTTTTAACCTCTTGAATACCCGACCAGCAAGGTGGGCACAGAGCTCGAATCGACTGACCTAGTGCGTAAGTCAATGTTCCTGATGTGATGTTTCTCAATACTTGAATTAAATCGTCTAGAGACATCATTGAAAAAGTACCGCCGATGATGTCTAACGATGAACAACTTGAATCAACGCTAGGAGGTGTAAAGCTAATCGGCGTCAGCGTAAAGTGTGGAATTCTTACCCGCACTCGGCCGAGATCAGCGCCAGGCCTAAGGGGATCTAACAAAGAGTTAGGGGTAACTGAGGCAGGCGACGTAAAATGAACGCTACCTACGGCACTAAGAATGTTGTCTAAATCGTTAGCTACGGCTGCTTGAGCTGAATTTGTTTGGAGGCAAAAAGCCAATGCGCATGAAAGCGCACCAAAGCGTATTGGTTTACTCTTCATGATTTTCATCCTCTGAATCTATTGTGTATCCCATGGTTCCAGCCGGATTCGCAATGGCATCCATAGCATGGTTAATGAGCTTGATCGGGTTGTCTGAAATGTCTTTCGGTAGATGTTCGAACTGAGCTTGAGACACGAGGCCTCGTTCCTGCGGGAAGATCTTGTAGAACCACTCATCATCTAAAACTTTCTGCTCTAAAGAGACGGTTACCAAAGTTCTTTCGAGCGTAGAGAGGGCCATGACACCTTGAGTTATGATGTAGTGCTGATTGCCTTCAGGGACGACCATTGACAAGGTAGGCCAATGCTTGATTTGATAGTTTTTTGAGTGGTAAACATCACGCACCACCGGAATTGAAGGGTCGAGATCAACAATTCGATTGCCATTGATGTTCCTTGCGATAACCCTGATTTCCCACCCGTGACGTTTCTTTAATAGGTTCAGGGCCTTAATCATTTGATGACAGAAAATGCATTTCCCGTCATAGAAGTAAAATATCCCAGCCTTCTTGGTAAGCTCTTTCAGAGCTAATTGGTAGTTCTTCTTCTTGTACTTAAACATCAAGCTCTTACCGTAACCATTCATTGGGATACGCATATTGTCTTGAAGAATGGGATCGTTAGCGGCAATTCGAACTTTTGTGCGCGCGAATGTTTCTGACTTATCGAGCATCATTCGTTCGGTCACAAGCAGAGCTCGGATATTTTCTTTGGTAGGGTTATCGATGGCTGCTTTTTCAATGCGCTCATAGTTTGCGGAGAACCACGCCGTAGAAAACAACTCTGGTAATTCTTCCTCGCTTTGAGTGCTTGATGAAGATGTTGAGGGCAGGGAAGCAGTCGGCTCCTCCGATTCCTTTTCGGGCTCTTCTACTTCATCAGGGTACTCATTGTAGAAATGCCAGCCTAAGTTAGACTCGCCATGCACTTCAATTGGCTCAGGCCGGCCATCTCTTTTCACCGTTTCTTGTGAGTGAGCCAACTGCAATCCAAGTGGAAGCATTACAATAAATGGGATCAGACATCGCATATCCAGGTCCTTTTTAGTTCAGTACCTAAAAAAGCGAACGTTTTTGCGTTGTTGAGCAACGATAAATTGAGGCAAAGTTGTCGGCTAAAAATCTTGGGGTAAGTTTTGTTTACCTAAATGGAGGGAACCGTAAATGAAACGATTTTTAATTTTTGGAGCGATTACGCTTTTGATTGGATGTGCTAGCAGCGGATTAATTGACTATGGAAACAACGCAGAAGAGTTCTATTATTCAGAGAATTTTGACCCGTCTGTGTATCGTAAAAATGGTACTGGCACATACGAGACTGTAACGACAACAATTAACCCTAACGTCATCATGCCATTGAGCATGAAAAAGCTAGGGCGAAACCCGAATCATTACTGGCCATTGGCCACATCAGAAATTCACAGTGATATTCGAAATCTCTTTTCAGTCCAAATTATGCATTGGTATGTGGACTTCTATGATTTCAGGCCGCCAATCAACTGGGAAAGGTCGCCGAACTATAAGCCTTTCGCCAATTACGGCTCACGCCTTAGCATTGCCGATGAGCTTAAAGTTGCGGATTCGTCTGGACCAAACAGCAGATTCGACGCGAATTCTTTTGATGATCGGACTCTACTTCTCTATCTGAAAGCCTTAGAAATGAAATTTGAGGGTCAAAATGCCTTAATTGATTACCATGCGAACGAATGCTTTGCAGGCTTTCCACCAGCTGATAAAAAGCGTTCAGGACTGAATCTTCCTGCATCCAATTCGACTTGTGAAGCCCTGTTTCAGTCGCTCAAAAAGTATATCCCCGTGGTAACTGGTCAGTTTAATGAACCAACATTAGACAATATTACTTTCGGCCCAGTATATGCGGATTTTAAACTGGTGAATGGACTTGATGAGTTTTCGCAGATCAAAGCGTTCTTTGAAGACAGCCGCGTGAGTGATTCTGACAAGAAACAACTAGCAAAGCGATACCTTGAACAGCTAAGCCCAAACGCAGCAATCAACTATAAGTCGTTCAGTAAAACTGGGTTTTCACCTGTTCGTCTTGGCAGTGACAACTTTACCTATGTTGTCAGCACGAACCCTAAGTATCTGTATGACAGTGACCCTGCACGAGTGCTGCACTTTAATTACTTTGATACCGCAGTCTCCCATGACTTTCTTCAATACGCGTTACTTGGGTTAGAAAAAGTCTCTCCGGTTCGTTACAGCAATCATTACAATCTCTTTTACGCCAATATGTTGGGTGGAACTCAGTACCACACTGTCGCTCCGCAGTACCCTGATACAATGTACGCTCGCAATATATACCCATCACCACTCATTACGTGCTTACATAATCGTAGGGACCAATCGGTGAGTCTTCCTAAAGTGTCACGAATGACCTATTACTGCGAACGTAACGACCCGACCGCATGGGAATTGATACCTGACCCATATAACAAACCATTACCGGAAGTGGTGGATAAATCAGAGCACATCACTGGATTAACCGTTCACCTCAATACGAGGCTTAGCCAACCACGTCCTGAAGACAATTTCGCGACTACGTTTTACAAGGTCAATTCAAGTGCGCCTAATGGTGTAAAGAAAGCTTTGATTGAAAGACAAATCCCTAATGCATTTGTCGGTCGCGTGATTCAAGTAGATGGGACAGTTTATGGATACGTGCACCATCAAGGTACGGCTTACTACATTACTCTTGATGAGCTTACCCAGTTTTTAATGGGGTACATCTAAGCAAATATTCTTCATCGTTGCTGAAAAACAGTTTTCGCTTTTGTAGGGGAAGACAACAGAACTGAGGAAAGTAAACTATGAAGATTGCTCAAGATATTGGCAGCGGATTGACTAAATATACGACTGGCAAACTAAAGGGGTTCTTCCCATCCCTTGTTGGATGCGTTGATGAAGTTGATACTGTAAGTAGCACGCTTGGGCTTCATCCAGCACACGCCTTTCGTTACAAAGAAAAGATCTACCTAACTGGTGATGTGGCCGGGGCAAAGGTTGATCATAAAGCGCTGCTGAACACTCAAACGGATGATTTTGCCTTAACCGATGGTAATCTAGTTTTAGTGTTGAGCAGCATTCTTGCAGCGTGTCTTGATAATAAAAACAATGAATTTGGAAGCTCTGTAGAAGAAAAGATTCGAGCATTATCAAGCCTAGACGAGCCATTAAAAATCAGCACCTGCCTGGGCTTGCCTATTGCCAAATTTGCTGACAATCAAAATGCCTACAACAAAAAGATCAAAGGCGTACACACCGTACACCTACTAACTGGTGAAGAGATTCAATTCGATATCCAGGACATTCTTGTACTCCCTCAATGCGCTGCAACCATCTACACATTACAAGCTATGAGCCCAAAGATTGATTGGTCTAAACGCCACGTGGGATTGATTGACGTTGGTACCCACACTTTGGGGTTAGCTTGCTTCTTTTCAGGTAACTTCGTGCCAGACGAGTCCGACGGATTCTCTCATGCCGGTATGTACCACATGGCGACGAAGACTCGACAATCACTTGAGACATTTACTCATTCTCCTCTACGAATCGATCGCATTCTAAACGGATTTAGAATGGGCGAAATGATGCTCAACGGTAATAACGTAGATCTGGTTAATTTTGTTGAAAGTCTCGACCCATTACGTGAAGACGTTAAGAAGTACCTCACTGATGTCTGGAACCTTGGCGGTGACCGAGAGGTTGTCATTGTTGGCGGCGGTTCATCATACTTCGCTCCTGCGATTAAGAAGATGATTCCTCATGCGATTTTGCTTGAGCCTGACTTAAATAAAAACATTTTTGCGGTAGTCGATGGTATGTATCAACACTTCGAGGCTTCGCATGGCTAGATCAAGAAACAATGTCATGAAAATTGATATAGGTGGTCAGCAAGACGTCATGAGCGACGCCGAAGCAGATTTAATTAATGCAATGACGATGACAGATCGTGCTCACTTTACTCTGATTGGAATGAGGCTTCGAAAGTTTTGTGAGAAGTCGCAGATAAACTATAAGGAATTGGAATTCTTAGTCAGCTTAAGTGGCGATTTAGATGAGAAGGCAAGGAATCAGTTGAATCAGGCAGTAAAGGCTTGCATCGTTTCAGCCCTGTCACTTGACGCTAATTCAGCAGATTCGAGCCATATTGAGCAACCGAAAGTAATCACGGAAATTGAAGAGATAGTTGAATCCGACCAAAACGACAGGCCAACCACCTCTCCTAAATTCTCAATCTAAGAGTATCTGAACGCGCCTTTATCTACTAAATACCGACTGTCCACATTGACCTTTGATAGCTGTCTAATATGGCGGTCGGTACCGCACACTGGAAAATACACATCACTCAAGACAAAACACTTAACCGTCTCAGAACGGTGAAGTGGGTCTTCATCTTCTAGCTTACTGATGACCATGACCGTTGCTGTTCCATACTTAGAAACCAAATCATAAATGCCACCTAGCTTTACTCGGCTATGACCATTGCTGTTGCACGACCATCGGTATTCAATAGGAACAGTCATTCCATCTTCTTCGTTGACTGTTATACAGTTATTGAATCGGGCTACAAATAGAGCAATCATTTTCCCAACAGAAAAGTTCGGCGCTTCCTGAAATGGCTCATCGAAAGACATGTATTTGCCGCTATCTCTGATGCATTGAATAACTGCTATTTCCGAGTCCATAAGGTAGCGGTCTTCAAATTGGTCAACTAACTCCGCTGGCACTGGCAACTCACAATTAATCGTCTTATCAGGGGTAACCAGATAGGTAAGGTCTTCTTTTCGCTCTAAAGTGCAGTGATCAAGTGCCAAGTTTGAAATCATACTATTTTACTCATTGTGGTGGGTTCTATTGTATTCGAGTGAAATGGTTGATTTTGTCCCAAAAAATACAAGGCACGATTTAGGTCATTGAATTTATAGCAATTAATAATCAACATTCTCGTCAGAAATTCAAAATTCAGACATAAAAACAACATTCAGATAAAGAGACACTGAAACACCACAAATAAAAAAAGCAGCTCCCGACAGCTGCTTTGAACTTCAATCAATTCACGAGCGTATGACTAAACCATCCAATCTCGCTTGTAATTGAAGTCGAGCCAAAATCCCTTAAATGGCATTAGCCCGTAAAAGTGCATAAAGTGGAGCAACAATCCGCGCGCTTGCCCCTGCTTGAATCGGCCAAATAAGTAAGCCGAACCAAACCCGATGATCGACATAGTTATGAGCTGCTTAGTAAGAATCCCAAATGAGATGAGCAACAACACGATTAATGCTTCATCAATTTCCCATAAGGCAATCTGAGGCAGTTCATCAACGTATCGAGGAATGATCACTGGTTCCATTTTCTACTCCTATTTATCTAAGGTATTACCACACACGACCGATGCCTTAGAGCAAGCAATCAGTTCTGGAAACGCTTCACAAGTTTCAGATAACTTCTCGTTGCCCTCACAGAATGGATGCGAGCCAGCATCTTTCTCACACTCTAAGGTTAAGTCCTGCTTGATCTCACAGGTGTCCGATTTGCAGCTGTAGCGCTCAACAAATGCGTCATTACAAAAAGTACCGCTACAGACTTTCACTTCACCTATAACGCTTCCTGCGTCATTCACAATCGGGCGACATTCATTCCCTTCAACTAGCTCTGTATCCCCATCAACAAACAGTTCTCCAGTGCTAGGCTCAAGTATTCCTACAAGGCTTTTCGCCTCATCAAGTGAGATAGAGTTAGCTTCACCTTTCCAAATAACATATTGTTTTGTGGTTTCGATGATCACGAAATCACTATCAGCCGATACGTCCTTCATAATGATTTCAGGGCGTTCTCGCTGATAAGGACTGTTTGGATACGGAATAAAATTCTCCGTTAATAGCGAGCTATTCAGCTCCCGTTCGATTGAATTAGAGCCTGTTGAGCAACCAGTTATAGTGCCAACAATGGCCAGTAGAAATACGGATAGATATCTCATGAGTCATTCCTTAGTTTTTGATGATTGATATAGTGCGTTTTTCTTTCATAACGGGGCTGTCATACTGCTGGTAATGCTTCTTCAATAAATCTAAGGAAGACAACTCTTTATCGAGGCTCCTGTAGTTCATTGCGACAGTGCTCTTTTTGACAGGTCGTTTGGAAGGGGTGAACGAAAATCGCGATGGTTTACCTGTTACCCATGAGGCAAACTTTCGACCATATTTATGTGAAAGCTCCATAACTTGTTGGCTGTATAACAAACCTTTATCGTTTACTTTTCCGCGTCGATAGCAAGACAAGGTGCCTTTAAGGGTCTTAAATCGTTTTTTGCAGTCTAAAAGGACTCCTGCTGCAGCTTCTGAGTTTATTTTTGGGTCATATAAATCAACCGGCTTATCGGCTCGCCACCGGTTGTATCGATAAGATATTTGAAATAGCCCGATACCCAGATTTGTATGGCCATCGTCAATTAAGCTTTCAAGCTTTTGGACTTTCTCATTGTCATTTAAACGGAAAAGCCCGACATGCTTCTTTTGGCCAACTTTGACGTCCTTACCGATGGCTAAAGCGTTTGGAGTAGGGGTAAAAGACTTGGTTTTTCGGTCATAGTTCCCTGATTCTCGTAGTGCTAATCCATACAGAACTTCAATAGGGATCCCCGTCTTTTGAGACATCTCAATCCAATCACTTGAACTGAGGCCTGATAACATTCGTTGCTTTTTGGGATCTTCAATTGGGGCATTGCTTGGACTACTTAGTGCTCCAAAACTGATCAGGCCGCATAACATTGCAGTCAAATGGACAAGTCTTACATTAGCCATGCTCTTCTACCTTTTTACTGTACGAGTGAAATACAAGGGCAAGAAAACCACCGCATATAAATAGCGTCATGCCAGTACCGATTAGTGAACCGATTAGATAGGGAACTAACGCATGACCAATCAGAATTTCAGCCATGCCTTGGGAGTAGTTCACTTTCAACAGCGGGTCATGCACTTCAAAGCTCATGTAGGACGGATCCAAGAAGAAGCCTGATAGCAAACTGTTAAGGAAGCCAACCCATGCCGGGCTAGTCAGTACCTCAATGTCAAAGAACTGATGAAAGTTGTTTTCGGTGTCGATTTCACTTTTGACTAGGTAGAAGTCAGCTAAACTCGAATTCGTGTTCCACATCCCGTACGCAACAACCAAAATCGCTAGATATATCCAAAACCACCTTTGGAGATAGTTTGTGTCCATAAAACATTCCTCTTTTTTCTCTTAGCACTACAAGCGAAATACTTATTTGCTTGTCGGCTAAAAAAAATGAGCGATAACTGAATCAAATATCGGAGGACCAAAATGAAGAAATTGCTACTAGGTGGACCTGGTTCGGGGAAAACAACGCATTTGGTTAATGCAACGGTTCAAGCTAAGTCGAACCAACAGAAATGTTTGTTTTTGAGCTATAACGTTCGAAATGTTTTAGCAGCACAACAAAGAGCAGGGCTATCACAGAAAGATTGTCGAAGCATTTACGCACTTACACTTGCGATCTACAGAGATATTGCAATCGCACGACATATGCCAGTAAGAGAACTCATTGATGAAGGGGTATGCCGTTTTCTAGCGCGAAAAGCCATCGTTGAGGCGAAAAAGCATATTTTCCTAAATAACGTTCGAGCTAATATGCGCATGGCTCAAGAATTAGTTGAGCTAACAGAGCGCTACATACACAAGACAAATGAAATCCCAGTCGATACCGATACCATCATTGCTAACGCAAAGGCTTGCGGCTTAAATGACCGTTACGGATATGAATTGTATAAGGTATTACCGACGTACATGGAAACAGTTAGGCGTGAAGGCGCAATTTTGTTCTGCGAAATGCTTTGCATTGTTGTACAGACTCATAAGCGATACCCAACATTTATTGAGCGTATCACCTCAGAGGTTTCTCTAGTGATGGTCGATGAAATACAAGATCTGACTTCCCTTGAGTTTGAATTGATAAAAGGGATCATAAATTCAGTATCTAGCGATATCATATTGGCTGGTGATTTCAATCAATGCGTAACCCAATATCGAGGTGCAAATCCCAACCAACTATTTGAAAGCATTACAGAACTAGGCTTTGAGGTTGAACAGCTAACTAGCAGCTATAGATTTGGTTCTCATATTGGTCATTTTGCCTCTGTTTACCAACAGCACAGACATAGTGTTTGTTGTCAGAGTGACCGTTATACGCGATTGAACATTCTTCATGAAGGCGTCAAACTGAAAGAGACAAGTCGTAGTAACTCTAAAGCCTTGCTTGCTCGCACAAAAGAGCAAAGCCTTGTATATCAATTTTGGCTTGAATCCCAAGGTATGAATGTAATCGTTAATGATGGCTACTACTGGAAAGAGTCTCAGGTATTCCAAGCGCTGTTAGGCTGGGCTGTGATGGTAACAGACTTTGATGTTGACCAACTACCTTACTTGAAGGCGAAATCAATGATTCGGACATTGCTGTATTACCCTTACCGCAGTGCTAACGATGAAGTCATCAATGTCTTAACCAATGAAGATCCAAAGACAGCATTCAACGGTTTGACAGCGGCCTCGGAGCTCGGAGCGAGTTCATTAGGTGGTTTACCTTACTTCCTCTTAAAAGCCAAAAGTCAGTTACAACCAAATTGCACCTTTCACGAGTTTTTATCGGTCATCATGAAAAATCAGCATTTCCATGTTGAAGTAAACGCGCGCCGTAAATCATACTCACCTCTTGCTCACCTACATACCCTAATGGAAGGTTCAGACTTTAAGCTCACGGATTTTATTTCTCTCATGGCTGCTTTGACCATTAATCCAAATGCTCAGCAAGTGGAAGTCATGACTTTACATAGCAGCAAAGGGTTGGAGTTCGATGATGTGATACTCGCTGGTCTTCACAAGTCATGCATACCTCTACCTACTGATACGATTGAGGAGGCAGAATCACTGTTCTATGTGGGAATGACCAGAGCAAAACATAACTTAACCCTCATCGTACCGAAGCAAGGCTGTACACCATTAATTCAGAAGATGATTAAGGTTGGAAAGATAGCCTAATCGCAAAACTCCTTTTCGCTTGTATTGAGTACATTACAGCAAAAGGAGTTAGAGATTATGTCTGAATCTCAAGCGAAGGTTGATAACAACCAATTAGGTGACAGTAAGAGTGCACCCCAAAATAACAAGCAAGTTAAAGATACAACCTCTAACGGTAAACAGAATCGCAAGCCGGCCAACAAGCCCGCCAATGATAAACGAAAACCGAAGAACACTAATCGTAAGAACAACAAGTCGAATAACAGCCGTAGCAATAAAAACCGAGGCCGCGGTAATCAAGAGCAATTTCGTACAAGTGCTTACCAATTAGCAGTTCTTCCAGAAAAAGCCGAGTATTTTGCTCCTGATGAGTTCAACACTCCGATGAAAGTAGGTGTCGCTCTAAAGGTAAACACTAACGACATCAAATCTTGGCTCAATGAACGCTATCATCGATTCGCAAACTTCTACGGTTATGGCGTTGGTGGCTTAGTTAGAGCAGGGGCAGGGGCTCAAGTACGCCGCTATGATGCTTTTATAGACCGCGTATTATCTCAATCCGAATACATCCTAAATAACACTCTAGCCATTACTCAACCCATTGTTGACGAATACTTAGAGCAGTTCTTCTGCGAGAATATGGGGGGCGAGAAAGAGGTCCGTAAGATCTGTTTCAGCAACCACTACCATCTCCGCTACCTGCGAATTCTAGAGCAATTGGATGCTTTACTAACCCACATCAACTTCCTCTGTCTGGTTGGGCACATCGACACACCCGCAAAACTCTCCATGTACCACCAGTGGGCTCGTCTACCAAGAAAGATCGAGCAAAAACTTGTGATGATCAATAAAGGCATTGAAGAAGAGTTTAAATGCAAACTGACGGGCGTTGGTCGTACGCAAGATCTTGTCTTACCTGAAAACCGACTAGCAGATTTCGTTGAAAAGTTTTCGGAAAAATATGCCTCTGTCACCAATCGTAATTACGAATTATCCATCGTTACGAGCTCTCAAAATCAGGTAGACACTAAGAAAATAGATCACCTTAGTTATCAATTTTACAAAGAGTACACCAAGCAAGACAAAGAGGACTCAGGCAAGGAGGAAAAAGCCTCAGCAAAGACGGGTGGGGATAATGGCGTTTCCTCAATCAATGCACGTCTGAAGGAACTGTAATGGTACTAGAAGTCCTCTTACGCATAATGACAGCCATCTTTACCCTAAGAACGATTTATTTTTCTTTAGGTGTATTTTTTGGCTGCCTACTAACCATTAATTTTAATGGGGTCTACTTCACTGTCGCGTCTTTTCAGAGGTGGTTTGTAGACCTTGCTAAGTGGGTGTTTGGTTTATGAGTAATTTAACCTCTAGCTGGTGGGTATACCTGATACTGTGGGCTCTCCAAGTCATTTTGGTGATTCTATTTGTCAATCCCGAGCAAGTAAGAAAAGTCGTTACTGAAGAGTACCGTAAAACTGAACTATGGCTTGGAAAAGAGAACACAGAACAGCTCTACGCTAAGGCTACCGGCCAGTACAAGCAGTACATCATCAAAAGTAAGTTTAAGGAAGTGACATACGACATTTTCTTACCTCGAAATGTCGAGATGGAAAATAAGGGTATGGAACGACTTCGACAAGCGAGCTTTTGGGACTTAGTTAAGGATCGACTTGATAGCTTGTTCCTCTTGCTCAAAACAATCCTGTTTCGAGCCAAGATATTCATCAATGCTTTCTTGCTCAGCTGTCCCTATTTATTGCCAGTCATCGTTGACGGGCTAATGCGACGGGAGGTGTTAAAGATCTCTGAAGAGAACGCCTCACTCAACTTATATACCGTCTGCAAAAAAGTATTCCTTGGTTGCCTCTTCATTCCCTTCTTTATGCTGTTTTGGCCGTGGGCAATCTCTCCAATTTACCTACTCGTGTGGACTGTATTTATGGCGTTTACGTTATGGATCGTTGCTTCACACGTTCAACATCGAATTTAAAGGTGATTTAGATGAAGATATTCAAATATTTTTATTCACTATTGAGCATCGCAGCGGTAATGGCCTTTGGCTTACCAACGGCATATGCAGACTCAAACCAGTTCCAGTCTGGAATGGACTCTGATGGTCGGTTACGTAACAACGTTTATGAAACGATCGAACGTGACATCACAGAAAAGTACATAACCAATGACGCATTAGAGAAAAAGACTGTCCGTATCTTTTTCGATTTTCGATGTCCGTTTTGTTTCGCTACTCACGAATTTATTGAGTCCTGGTCTACAACACTACCTGATAATTACCGAGTTGAATTTCAACACGTCATTTCTGACGATAAAACCTCACTAATTTTGGCAAGTACCTATCGATATGCCAAAGAGCATATGACTCCACCAAACTTTCACAAGTTCCAAAAGAATATGTACAAACATATTCATAAAACTCGAACAATGGCTAATGTCGGGCGTCTAATTAGAGAGGCTCTCTCTGCATCAGGAATTGACCTACAGGAATACTTTGAGTACTTAGATAACGATGAAGAGATAGTAGAGCAGCTTGAGTTTGATCGACAATTGCAGGCGGATTACCAAATCTCACGCACACCATCAGTAGCGATTGGGGCGAAATACATCACCCATTTAGATTTTGCAGCTGGCGACCCTGACAAATTCATTACTCTTCTTAACATCGTGGTGAATATGAGCATTCATGAGTTCGAATAAGTGAGGCGAGTATGAACAAAGAGAATCCGCTCGAAAATAGGCTAATTAATCGTTCTGAACCAGTTAAGAACGCGGTTTGCTACCTCTCGCGTTCGGATCAGCCGCTCAGTATGGAAAAAATTACTGGCTTACTTTCTTTAACTCCAAATCAGAAAACAGTAGTAAGAAGAGCGTTCATGGAGCTTTCTTGTAAAGATAGCCGAGTTCAGTTCATTCCCGCTCGTCAGGCTCATTTTTACTTCACTGAACATGAATGTCCTGTTCGTTCCAAAATCGACGTGGCCGTAAAGTTGTTAAAACAGGATTTAGAGGAACTTACGTACCCTAGCAACGCCGGCGACTTTGCAGATGAAATAAACAATCTTGAGGTGAGATTGAACAAGATTTTTAATATTCAAAGGTAGAAATTTGTGGGCTGTTATTTCCAAAAACCTTTTCGCTTTTAGTGGTGGTTAAATAAGGAGAACATACCCATGAAAAAAACTACCGCTTTATTGGCTTTGACAGTGACAGCAGCTCTATCAGGTACCGCTTTTGCAAACGCTGCCGCTGTCGAGCCTGAGTCGAACACATTTACCAGCCCTGTAGTTCCCAAGACGCACACTTACGTATCACTTGAACCCGCACCAGAAGTGAAAGAAAAGATCATGAACCTGGTGGGTGAGTTTGTAACGAAAGTGACCTTCTTCGAAGGCCCATACGATCTTATTGCTATGCACATGGTAACGAAAGCAGGTCAAACGGTAGCGGGGTTCACAAACCAAGACGCCGAGTACATCATGGCTGGGTCATTGGTAGACATCAACGATCGTACACAGCATCACCTTTTAGTGTCAGATTTGGTTAAGCCTGACTTTAGCGATGTGGTCAATGGGCTTGAAGGCTTACCATTTGCTTCGGTCGGCAATGGTAGTGAGCTTATCCACGTTGTCGTGGACGTCAATTGTCCGTACTGCCACCAGACTTACGAAGACATGAATAAGCTGATTGAGACAAACCCAGGTAAATACCAAGTTCGTTATTACGCGGTTGGTTTCCTTGGCGATGACTCAACTCAAAAAGCTGAGCGATTAGCGGGTATTGCACCATCACAGCGCAATACGGCGTTTAACAACCTAATGACAGACCGATACCACAATCTTGGTGCTTACGAATTTACACCAAACGATGGCAATAAGAAGATTTACGAATTCATGCGTAAAAACGCCTTTTCCGCTGTCCCTGTGGTGATCTCAGAAGCTCATGGCAATGTTATGGTGGAAACAGGCAAACCATCAGGTGAGTTCTATCGCAAGCTTAATTCTGCTGGTCAATAATCAACAATGATCGCCATTTCTAACTCAAGCGACACGAAATCTATCGTGTCGCTTTGCATTCATAACCTGCATTGCGCTATAGTGAACGTAACCCACCGAAATAGCTATCTACGATACGCCTTAATTAGTCCATCTATGGGCTGCAATTCATTAGTGATCACTTTTAATCAGATTTTTAACCCGCCAATCAAGGCTTTTATCAATCTGGAGAAAACCCAAATGGATCACACCATCACCGTAGCCATAATCAAAGGCTTAAGTATCGTCACCGCCGCTGCTGTACCTTCAATCATTACGTATATTGTCTCTTCAAAGTATTTCAAGAAGCGAGATTACCGAAAGCTTGAAAGTCAGTACTTAATCGCTCTAAAAGACATCGAGTATTTACTTGAAGTTGAGCGCATCCACTGTCGTCGAAATATGGAAATGCTCGATCAGAGTCATCGACATAACTCAAGGAAGGCAGTTGAGATTGAAACCCAACTTAGTTGGAGTGGCAAAAATTCACAAAAACGAGTGTACCTAAAACGCGCAAAATTAGAGGAAAAGTTAAATGAAACTAAGCCCTCTTGATATTGAATACATCTACCTTACAGATAACGAACAGCTCCTCGCCGAAGAACTGGCTTTTAAGCTCGAAGAGCTAGAACCAGCACTTGAAGAGTTTGGAGTTTATCCAAACCCATCAGTAGGTGAGCCTGTATACCCAATGTATTTACCCGTTTAGGACAATCTAATGAAGAAACTAGAGCTAAAACTTGAAGACCCCAACATGCGCCTTTGGGTTGCAAGTATGGGTAAACTTCTGCACATCAACATACTGACCGACAATTCCAAAACCGAAAACAAATTGTGTTTAAGTGGCAACTATTTGTTGTATGGCGAACACAATGGACTTTTCGCACTTGGCCCTCGTCATCAATCATCACTTCCTCTAATTAGAAACCTGTCTACAGATGAAAATGAGCTGCTTCCGTTTTATATGGAAGTGTGCGGAAAATTTTTTCAACTGAGCGGGATATTTTCTAAACCTGAAGAAGCCAATAAGCAGATGGTTGCTCGAGATGATGTAGCACTTCTAACAAGCAGTAAATCAGGTTTGCATTTCATAGCAACACTGGAGGCCGCAAACTAATAGGAGGCACAGTATGGCCATAATTATCCCCCCAAATACCCTCATAAAAGATTACCTGCAAGACCAAAATATCCCGAGCAACATTCAGTGCGGAGAAGGCTTCTGTGGAGCTTGTAAACGCCGATGCAAGGGTAGTGTAACTTACACAACAGAACCAATCGCCTGGTTGAACGATAACGAAGTATTAGTTTGTTGCGCGTTAACCCAACAATCAGAGGTTGAGATAATTAGTTAGCTGAGGAAAAAACCTATGAAGGCTTATCTTATTAACATCCAATACGACTCATCAAACCTATTCTCATGGGTTGCTCTCTACTGCAAACATGATGAACTAGAGTCACTCACAGGTTTTACCAAAAACCATCTACGAGTCCACACAGCTCAACTCGATGAAAGTTCTACTGTCTACGACAAAGCCGTTTCTAACCCAGGAACGTTGTATATGTCTACTGACCAACAAAGCTGGAGTGAAACCTCTTTGCTTTACCTAAAATCATTGAAACTAGTCTACGAGTCTGAACGCTTGGTGGAAAAAGTACGAAGTAAACAAGTGATTGAAGGTGAGTTTGTTCTTTCTGAGCAGACACCGGTACCAGAATTACCTGCAGAGGTAATTTATGACCTGGCCAAGCATCTTCAAGAAGCCTCTCGTGAAATAAAACCCCTCCTTAAAGCTGAATATCTAGAAAGGTATGGCAATACAACTTTTCAAAAGATCGAAGAGATAAGTAAAGCGCCTTGGGAACTATAGATCAACCGAACTATGGCTCTTTGATAAATCAAAATGGAGAAACCAATGATTATCAACCGAATATTCAAGTTAAAGAAGCTACAAGCAGGAACTGAAAGATACGGTGACTGCGAGATATGCGACAAGCATGTTGACCGAACGTTCTTACTATCGGTTAGCAATATTGCCGTCGTTCATGGTGTAGAGCACATTCTTAACGGCCCATTACTGTTTGGCCATAAGAAGTGTCTCTCTATGGTTACGTGCGATAAAGGAGCATCAATATGCTGAACTACACGCAATATCTTGAAACGCAGCTTAGATCAGAGGATATGGGCCTCTTTAACGATAATCCGTATGGGCTATCAAATGAGTCTTTCACACAATGGCTGAATCAACAACGCATGTATAAGAGGTTTCATAACTCTTTTACACACGTTGAAGATGCATCTTTACCTGAAAGGAAATGGGGATTCTTTGTAACAACGTTCAAGAGAATCCAAAAGAAGAGTTTTCTCTCTTCACAATTTCCTAATGGATTTTTTGAAGCGGTAAATGATCAAGGACAGGTTGCATGCTTGCTACCAGAACCTGACAAAAATCGTGAAGAAAAATTTCGGATATCACTCTACGACGAACGTGGTCCTCGATATCACGAAGTTTTCCATACAAGAACCGAAGCACTCCATTCAATAGCTGGTAAATACCACTATGAACCAGGAGCGCTCGATGCACTTGTTGGAACCGAAGATTGGGATAGAGGACTTTGTACTCTTGGGTGGATTTCTGATGGATTAACGCCATTGGAAGGATACCAAAGAGACAAATCTAACCCCGAAGTAAACCGACTATTTTTTTCAGTCTTTGAACAATAAACCCCGAGCATACTGCTCATTAACCAACTCAAACCAATGGAGAAAACCGAAATGTTTGATTATCTAATAGTATATTTATACTTTATCCGTAAGATTAAAAAGATTGATTCTTTTCTTCTTGCTAATGACTACTTCCTTAACCATATCAAAAACTTAGGTGTTGCAGGTTATACCTCAGCATTCGTTTACATGATAGACAAAGGATTTGATGTCACTTTTATTGTGCTACTGCTGTCAGGCATTATTATTTCAATAGTAGCTCACATACTTAATAAGAAAATAAAGTAAGGTGTCACTATGAATGCCGTCACTGTACTTTGTCTAATCGCAGTCAGTTTTGCACTATTGATGCTGCTTATGCCATCAATTAGCAAATGGGCTGGAAATCAGTTAGAAAAGTACGACAAATCACACAATAAAGACCGCTAGTTCCTAGCAATACCCCCAGATGCACGAAATCAGCTTCCTGAAAAGGACAGTTGCGCTTTCGTGCGTCTTTTAATCATAGAAGGAGAATCCAATGATTAAGTTTAAAACCGAACAAGACTTTGAAAATGCTCTAAGTGAACTGACTGAATATGGTGATCACCCATTAGGAGAATTACCGGAATATCAGCCAAGAATAAAAGCACTTAAAAAAGCGCTTTCCGTCTATGGGTTCGACATCGAAAACTTTCGAAAAGACACACCGACAAGTAAACACTAAATCCCTTCAATTGGAGAAAACCAAGATGGATATAATCGTAACCCACTACTTAAAGACAGGCAGTAAATCTACTCACTTAACGAAATTTGTTAAGAAAATGGACCGTAATCAAGCTAAGAATCTCATCGATTCACTAGTCTCTGAATCCTATTGGTTCAAGAAGAGAGTCGATTTCATGGCTGTTCATAGCAACCACTATCGTGCACGCTTAGAAAAGCTAGTAAAGCGCTTACAGAAAATGTTAAAGCGCGACCTCTTTGAGTACGAAATGATAAATGAACTCTACGTAGAAAGGTACTTTGTGCTCTGCTACAAGCAGTTTGTACGTCTATTCGTCAACGGTACAGATTATGAGCACGTTCACGGACAAGATACGCTGAACTGTGTTTATGCCGACCCGAAACGAATGAAAATTCTGTACTACACAGAAGGTGATGTAACGGTAATGACTGCTGTTAGAAAAGCAGACTATCAACGCCAACTTCAATATACTGCAGAAGATTTTGAATAAACATTAAAGCCAGAAGCCCTTTAGCACTCGTTGCTTAAAGAGCTACTGGCTTTTTTTATTCGCTTTTAATGGTGTATGGGGAAGGAATATGAAATACATCAGGAAAAATAGAGCGTTCGAAATACTACAAATCATCAATGAAAAAGACTCGATGAGGCTCGCAGAACAGTATCTATTTCTAGGTCAATTACTGGGCATTGCCGAATTCTTGCAAGATGAAGACCTTAAATCTGATATAAATGAAGCTCAGATTTTCATAGAGAAGTTTTTGGACTAGAAACAAATATCAATTGGAAAATCAGTCGATTAAGGACAAAATAATCATGGTAGATACGTTAACGCTAGTGCACTTTTTATTACTTGGCTTTGCTGTTGTTGCTAGTTTCAGATTTCCACTCATAGCGCCGTCAATGGTACTGACTTCGATCGGGTTAGCGCACTACATCGGTCTGATTGATCTCATTGGAATTATTACACTCGTCGTTTTTTATTCATTGGCATGGTATTTACCCAAGACAGAGACTTTAAACGTTTGGTTGAGAAGGGCAGTGCATGGGTGTTTTATACTTATGTGCATCGGGCTAGCCGCGCATGCATTTCCAGGCTTTAACAAATACGTGGTTTTTCAAAATCTACAAAAATCAAATTTATCAATACCTTACAGTCTAATTTTGAGTATTGATAAGGTCCACATATTCTTTGCGGTATTAATGGCGGTTAGAACATTTCACACGTCATATGTCATCAACAATAGAGTTGCTCAGTACTTGATTTTAACAGTCATTCTACTGGGTTTGCTTCAATATGCTTCTATACCAATAGGGCTAATGAAGTTTGATTTTGGGTTACCGCAATGGACACCGATCTGGGCGTTTTCTAATTTACTGTTCACTTCAGCTGCCGAAGAAGCTTTCTTCCGACATTACCTCCAACGTCGTCTACATAAACGCATGCCACCGGCACTGGCCATCATTATTGTAGGGGTCTTATTTGGGTTAGCGCATTTTGCGGGCGGACCAATATTTATGATCTTAGCGGCTCTTGCTGGTATCGGTTACGGAACCATTTACTATTTAACTGGCGGTAAACTACTAGCAGCAATACTGATTCATTTTGGATTTAACCTGACTCATTTGATCTTGTTCAGCTATCCGTTGCCCTTATAGGGCAATGGTAGAGATACGGACGAAAAACAAACAGTTACACCGTCACAATGGAAGTTTTAGTTTT
Organism: Vibrio penaeicida; assembly: GCF_019977755.1. Lineage (NCBI taxonomy): Bacteria > Pseudomonadati > Pseudomonadota > Gammaproteobacteria > Vibrionales > Vibrionaceae > Vibrio > Vibrio penaeicida. Next base: position 177,803 of record NZ_AP025146.1, read on the forward strand.
CATGCTTTGATCTAAAATCTAGTCAGATCAAGATCAAGATCGAGAGCTCATAAAAGTACGCACTAGATAAATATTTAAGCTACTGATTATAAACAACTTACAATGCGTATTACGTACCTTATGTTAAATCTTGATAAGTGATTGATATTAAATGACAAAATATTACCGACCATGCAGGCATGAAAATAAGTATCTGATTTTATTCAACATAATCAATTAAACATAAAATACGTTATCAGCATTAATTGCTTCGCATTACTGCTGACAACGCACATGAAATCTCTCTAAGATCCAATTAAGATCCAACTTAATCGTTATGCAATTCTGATTATCTTGTAACCCAACTCAGTGAAGTCTAACAAGGCTTTTCCCGGTCGTAATTCAGAAAGCCTCCTTGTTTCGAAGTCACGCCATCCATCATCAGCCGAAAAACTTTCATTAATCCATAACTGAACACAACTGCGCGTGAGTGAATCTACCTTTACTATGTAAATATTCTTGGCATTTGGGTGCAACCGAAGCAGTTCTTCAACCTTCTGCCTCTCTGATTCGCCGCTAACTCCATTCTCTAAGGCTAATATGGCCTCATCATAAAGCTCGTTTAGGTTCATTTTGGAAAACTCCTCAACAGTAGAATATAAAATTTATACTTTTTTCCAAAACCGACAAATTTCGCTAAATTTATTATTTTCAGCCAAATTCCTACCGGAAGCCATGAATAGATATTTATAAATATAGAATATTTACTGCATACAGAATGGCAACTCTAACGAAAAAAAGTTAGACCTCCAACCCTACAAGCGAAAACCTAAAAATGAATGGCCTTCAATTGCTACCTTTTACCCCTGAATTTGATGAAACATGAAACAAAAATCAATTAAACCACTGATTTATAAAAGTTAAATATTTTCCGCCCCATCTTTAAATTTGTGACCATTATCACACTGATAACTTTGTTACTTAATAAAAATCCTAGTCACTGTGGCACAGTCTCCCCTATTCACACTCGTTGAGTTACCAAAGTAGACTGGTAAGACCAGACAAAGCACCTTGGTTGTTTTATAAAGTTCTAAGTGAGGGCTTTATGGGTAATATATAAACCTAAATTATGATTCGAACACGATATTTTCAAAAATCAAATCAATCATGAATTTTGAATCAACGGCAGCACCATGCAAAATATTTTTTTAATTGCCCAGAAATGAAAAGGCCACCGAACGATCGGTGGCCTTTAGTGATTGGTTTGGGTTGTGAGTATTAGATGCCTTTCTTCTTCCCTATGTAAATGACAATACAAGGTACGCAAATAACGATTAGAAAGAAAATTAGACTGCTGAAGCCAGCTATCAATTCAAATGTAAATGAAAATAAGTGCAACAGCACCATTGTTATTACAACGACTGCGATTCCAGTAAATAGGTATATCCAAGTTGATTTGCTTGGCACAAATGGCAGCTTTAACTTCATCACAATGCCTCTTCGTTAACAGCAAGACTTATCTCAAACGTTGAGGTATTCCCGCCAGTATCGATTGACTTAAATTCTGCGTCATTATTGGGCGTGTATTGCAGCTTCAGGCTTGAATCCTGCAAGTTAACTCCCCCAAAAACGTATGTTCCTTGGTCACTAAAACCAAGATCACATGGACCAACACACAAATACTTGAGGTGACTGAATATAGGTTCTATTTGATTTGGGAATTGAACAAAGAGATACACTCGTTTTTCTTTGTGATTAGCGATTTCCTTTAATCCAGCCTCTGTTAACCACCAAATGTCAGTAACAAAGATGTCTCTATGACTGGTATGACGCACCATGTCCAGAAATATGCGCTCTTTATTGCAAATGGGAGTAACTTCAGCAATATCTTGAAACTCAAGACTTGATTTGCATAAACACATAAACTCTGAACGTCGTCCATGAGATATAACCAACCCATTTTTCGGTTTTATCTCGTTAACTACAAAAAACGGTGAAATCATAGACATAAAGCCTATGACGTCCCCGTTTTTTAGTCGATTTAGTAGTGATTTCATTTTCTAAAAATGATACTTAAATTCGAAGAAACCACTTAGGTGATCAGCCTTTGTGTCATATGACTTCACACCAAATCCTACCGCAGTTGAACGGTCTAACATGACATAGTTAATGCCTACGCCGTAGTTAAGATCCCATTCAGAATCAGAGTTACCAAATGCAGAGAAGGTGTTTTGACCAAAGCCAACGAATGGCATCAATTTCCAACGTCGATCTAAATCAAATTCTTTGGCATATCGCGCACCTGCGCTTTTGAATCGTGCTGCTGTATCATCAATGTCAGAAGGAAGAAGATAGTAGAGCTCAACGTGATGACCATCCTTAAACTCCTTACCAATTTTTAGCTCTACATGGTTCGAAGTCGCTTTGCCGCCTAGCTCTTGCTTATCATGGGAAAGTACAACGAGTTCCCCGCCTAGATATATTGAACTGCCATGCAGGTATGTTTCGTGAACTTTACCGTGAACTAAAGTAGACGTCGCAATGAGAGAGCAAGCCCCTAGAACGAGTGTTTTCATCTTTTTCATCGTGCTTTCCTTGTTGTTTAGTAGCACAACAAAAAGCGAAAACCATAAACGTGTTTGTAAGGCAACTATATAACCGGTTTGTACCGTCGCTTTCTTACTCTCTTTATCATTTTATTGCTGGTTAGTTTGGCAATCATCTCACTGAAGGAGCGACGACTTACGCCCATCTTCTCTCTCCACTGGCGAGCTGTAAGAGGCTCGGTCAAAAGAGACATCCCTTTTAGTTCCAACGCACCGACTGTGTTCCTTAACTTTTCGTTTCGAAGCACTGATACCTGGGCCTCGCACCTAACTTTCTTAATAAGTCCCATATCTTTTAGGGTGAGTAATGCACGCGGATACTCTTTGCCATTCATATTTAACTCACGTCTAAGCCATCGGTTCGAAGCAGGTTTCCTACTCACCGACAAACGACTTATCTCCCTGAATAACAATTGTTCTCCGTGGTTCAATTTTTTAAAATCAGCTCTACGGCCTGTAGCGACCCACCCAGCACTTTGATTGCCTTTTGCATCATTCTTGATCGATAGCGCTGTACCATAGACACCAGACTTTTGACATTGATGAACAAACGCTTTTTTAAGCTCATTATCATTACTCAATAGATAGCGACTAGCGTCACTGTCCCGCGTGTGAACCAAGTTCCTCACTAACTCTCCGATTAGGCAGAAATCAGCACCATTCTTACCTTTGGGGTACGAATTGAATACCTTCGTTCCAAATTTGTTAAAATCATTCACTTGAGAAGGTACTTTAGTGAAAACGAGTACCTCTGAAGGATTAAACTTGTGTTTCTCGATAAAACGTCGAACTGCATATGGAGGCATATTTTCCAAGTCTACATATACTTTGACTACGGCTTCACGCATTCTCATAAACGTTCCTCGGCAATAACCTGATTTGCTACGGCGTTTATGACCTCAACCAGCTCTTCATGGTTTACATCATGCTCAAAGTAAATAATCTTAGACCCACCCACTAAGATGCTTGGCGTTTGTTTGGGTTTAATGGCCTGGTAATTTTTAAACAATTCACCAGTTTTGCTATTGGAAAGATAATTGATTAGTTTGTGGTTGTTCACCCCTTCTTTTAAAAACCAGTCATGTAACTGGCCCAAGGTATTTATCGTTTCACCTTCTTCAATGACCATTTTGTACATTGCATTGTTCAACTTGCTTGTAAAATCAATTTGTTCACTAATCGCATGGGCTTTTAATACTGTTTCGGTCATGAATCTTGAGCTCACAACTGGAACTTGCTTAACAGCCAAATTGACATCAATTAGATCGGATATTGCTGACCACTCGTAGTGGAAAAGCCGGCATGGTGCACTATCGTAGCTAAACAGTAATCTCACTTCATTGGACTCATTGAATGGCGTCGTTATTTCCTCCACCTGAATCTTCGTTGACAACGTTAGTTGCTCAACCTTCTGTTTAGCTACGTTATTGGCCAAAAGCGTTTTGTTTTCATACTCATCAGTAAAAGAAAAACCAAAATAGGTAGAGATGACTAATGCAAGAGAGATGTATAACACTGACCAGCTAAATAGGTGTGTAGCTACTTTTGAAGTAAATGAGGCTTTCTTACGACCGTCTTTATGTTCTGGCATATCCATAACCTAGTCCTCCAACATGAGTGGATGCTGTTTGATGTTAATACCTAGCTCTACAGCCACTAATTTTGTGTGTTGATCGAGTCTATCCACCAGCACAAGGTCTATTAAGTCAGGTCGCAAAAGGGATAAAGTGAAAATGTTAAGCCTTGGAGTGTGCATTACACGGTTATGAACACTTACTTGAAGCAATGAAAGGCTTTCCTCACGAGACAGGTTGCTTGAAACAAGTAGCCAAAGGAAATCTCTAAGTTCTTGCCAACATGGTTTCTCATTGAATGACGGTACCAGGCTAACTTGGTAGCGATCTTGAAGGTAGCATTCACAAATTAGCTTAATATCCCTTTCGTTGACTCGCGCGAGATCTGCTACAAGTTCAGTGTCGTTGCAGAACTGTAGATAAACATTAAGCATTCGACTGGATTCTTGCTTGTTATCCCACACGTCAAGAGATTGCAAATCAGAGATTGCTGTATGCGCCCTTACTAAGCATTGAGTAATCAGTTGTGAGCGCATTTCCTGTTGGAATTGAATTTGAGTCTGCATTTTTCATCCTTTAGTGTTTTGTTCATTACTAAAGGCGAAAATAGATTTAGAAGAAAAAAGCCGAAATCAAACTTACTTTCGGCTTATTTCAAGGTGCTTAATGACAAATCAGCGCCTCACGTTCCGAGACTTGACGTACAAAGGGCTAAAATCCCATAACAAATTCATGTTTTGATGAGACTTCGTCTGTTTCTCTAGCTCATCAAGAGCTCCTCTGAGTGCCTTGTTTAAGTCTTTTCTATTCGAAGCGTAAATGCAGATACTCTCAGAATACATCCCAGCCCGTTTCCTAATGGATGATGGGTGAGGTTCAGATACGTTGACTGAACTGCCCTTCCTAATCAATGAGGAACCCTGCTGTAAAATGCTATCAGCCTGCTCTCGTCTAAAAGATGTAACCGTTACTGAGGCAACCGCTGCATAAGGAGGTAGATTTGATTTTCGGCGCTCTTCCATCAGAACATCGGCAATTCGTCTATAGTCTTGGGTTGCCAGTAATTTAAAGTAAGGGTTGTTGACGTCTCTCGTTTGAATTAAGACTCTCCCCGACCCGCTTCTACCTGATCGACCGCTAACCTGAATAATATTAGAACTCAGAACTTCAAGACTTCTCACATCATCAGTGCTCATCAGTTCACCATCCACATCAACCACCACGACAAGTGCAACTTTTGGAAAATGATGCCCTTTTGACAATAGCTGAGTCCCAAGAATGATCTTTGTTGAGTCTCCATTAATGGAATCAATCATGTCAGACAGGGCTTTCTTTTTGGCTGTAGAGTCAGAATCAACGCGTACAATGGCGTTTGGGTTATCTTCAATTATTTCAGGAAACAGCCCTTTTAAATCATTTTCTATTTTTTGAGTTCCTATGCCTATATTTTGGATATGCCCATGACAAGCCTTACATGTAATCTCGGGCTTTTTAGTCGATCCACAAACATGGCAATGCAATCGCTGGTCTGTTAAATGGAAGTGGTATGGTTTATCACACGACTTGCAAGTAGGAACGTACCCACAATCTTCACATTGTGATAATGGGTTTGCCCCTCTTCTGTTCAAATAAACCAGACATTGATTACCCTCACGAATAACCTGCTTCATTTGGCGGACCACCTCATCACACAAGCCAGCTCGTAGCCTTTTGCCTTTAATATCGATTAGGGAAATTGGAGCCAGTTTTGATTTGGTAGCCCGTTCATTCAAAAATAATCGTTTGTATTTCCCATCATGGCTGTTCTTTATAGATTCAAATGAGGGCGATGCACTTCCTAACACAACGGGAACCCCAGATACACTTGCTTTCAATACAGCCAGATCTCTACCATGAAATCCGAACCGCTTATCGGCGTTTTTAATACTGCTATCGTGCTCTTCATCAACGATGATAAGTCCAAGCCGCTTCGCAGGAGCAAAGACGCAGCTTCGAGTGCCGATGAGTATCGGTGAAATTCCCAACCGAAACTTATTATAGGCTTGAGCTCTTTCAGTATCGTTTAACTTACTGTGATAAACACCGATATCTACTCCACCAAATCGAGACTCGAACCTCGCTAGCAATTGTGGGGTTAAACTAATCTCCGGCACCAAAACCAATACCTGCTTGCCGGCTTTAAGCACTTTTTCTACGGCAGCAAAATACACCTCAGTTTTTCCTGAGCCCGTTACTCCATCCAACAAGAATGCCCCGTACCCCTCTTGCTCACTGATTGATTGAAAAGCACTTTGCTGCTCGTCATTCAGGCAGTGTTTATCCTTCTCGTTTACTACAAGCGTCTCAACGAAGTCAGGAACCGCGTTTTCCAATACTTTGACATATCCCTTGTCTAACATTGTTTTGAGCAGTGTAGAGCCATACAGCTTCTTAAACTCAGTTTTTAAGCATACTCTTTGACTCATAATATACTCAGCCGCCTGGCATTGTTTCTTGGCTCGCGAAGGTATCGTTGCTCCCTCCACTAAAGAAACCGTTTCAATAACTGGCGGACTCATACATTTCCCATCTCTAACCATTTTTGGTAGACCGGAAACAAATAGGTCAGCATAGCAAGCTAGGTAATATTCTTGAGCAATGCTCATTAAGCGTAGAGTTTCTTTATCTAGGAATTTGTAATCAAGCACCTCCGAGACGGTCTTAACTGCCGATCGGTGGATGTTTGGGTTTGCCATAAATACATTAGTGATAATGGCAACCCGTGTCTTATTGCTATTGCCAAATGGGACGCGAACTCTTGCTCCACGAAGCATCTCAATATTTTCGCCTTGCTTTAACTCGTACGAAAACGTGAAACAAGTACGAATGGGAACGTTTAGCATCACTTGAACGTAAATCTGCATAACTCATTTCTCCATCAATTTATTCACTAATAAGATCAGCGAAAACCTAAAGCCGACAAGCTAAACGGCTTTCGCTTATACCAAGAAAGGCAACTGAGGTATGAGCAAGATGTTCAATGAGAAAATCGCAGGAATGACTAATAAATTGCGTAGTTATTTCTTAGAGCTAAAAGAAAAGTTTGAAGAAGAGAACTGGCAAAGAATCGTTAAAAGCTGGGTCACTTCGTTCAATGGAAAAATTGAAAGAGATGTATTCAAGAAAAAGCATGAGCAAGCAGACGTGAAACTGGCGAAAGAAGAGTCAACTAGCAATCTAATTTGCCTACCTACTTCCTCAAGGCCCGAAACGACACCCTTACATGAAAGCACTCTCAGGGTCAGCGGAATGAAATTTCGCAATCGTTCAGGAATCGCTGCTGTATTCGACAAAGTAAAGACTGAAACGGAGGCATCAAATGATTAAGAAGTTCACCATATTGTTACTCATATTCATTTGGTCGTTGTTTTACGTTTCAGCCAATATCCCTAGTGTGTTATCGACACCAGAGCATGTCGTATTTACTCACATCAACAAACTGACAAAGTTCTATGCACTCAACAGTGACTACAAAGAAATATTACTACGGACTAAGTCAGCGATCTCAAATCGCGAGTGTAAAGAAGCCGGTAAACTGGACTATTGCGATGTTAAAGTGAAGTTCATCGGCCCACATCCGAGCGATCCTGCCAAATGGGTGCAGTACAATATCACAGCGTCATTGAAACAAACCAAGCACTTTGGGTGGGTGTTTGATAAACCTCTAGACGAGCGCGAGATTCTAAAAGTGGCCGGTAGCGTACCTTTAAAAGAGGCTTTGCAATTACCCGACACGATTGACACCCAACACGATAACTACTTCTGGGGTATCTCATTCTTAATTTCTTGGTTGATTTCACCTCTTCTCTTCGTGTTTTACATAGCCTCCCTACTGATGAATAAAACACTGACCATATCCGCTGCAACGGGGTTATTTCAGTTACTTCTAGCAACTTACTTGAACACCTACATTTCAGGCTATCACTTCCACGAGTTTGAAATCTATCAGCGGATAATTGGGGGGTAGTAAAGATGTTGATGAATGAGCCCTTTAATGATCTATTTTCAGTAGCAAAGAGTTTTGTGAAAGCTAATCAGCAGCTCTTAATGATTTACGATGAGCAAACAGGTGAAATCATTCTTCAATCAGAGAACTTTACATTGAAACAGCCGGCGAGAGGGGTTGTCTCTGGGGCTGGTTTTATCGTTGATGCTAGGAAGACACATCAAATAATCTCATCTTTATCGAGCCCATCAATCACTACGGAAGTACTGGGTAACTGGGTCACTCTTTCAAATGGACAATCACGCTATAAAATCCAAAAACTGTCAGCGCGAAAACCTATACATGTAGAACAGAGCTTTGATTCGAACTTTTCACTAAGACCCGAAGATATTCGTGTTCTTGAGGGCATGAGCCGATGTGCAAATCAGCATGATTTTCGCCAGGCAATGCAGTCAGTCATTATAGAAAGTCGAGACAACTATTTGTCCTTCATAACCACTAACGGTCACGTATTGGTAGTTGGTGAAAGAGAGAATACTGGAAGTGTTTTTACTTCTCCCTTAGTTATGCCTAAACAGTTGCCAAGCGGAATGAACAGGATGATAGGTGATAGAGATGAACTTAACGTTCACATGAACCCTAATATCATTAAGTTAGAATCTGGGACTATGAGTGCTTATCTTTCTCGTTTATCTACAGCAGTTCCTAATTGGCGCCCTTTTCTTAGACTACCTTATGAATGCATGGGTTTAGCGCCTGAACAGCTGCAAAGACACTGCAAGCTAGCGATGAGTGTTGTTGATAAGGGTGAAACCCAAAACAAACTAACCATCCCAGTTAGAATGACCTCAATTCAAGAGACACTGGTCCTAGAGTTGACGTCAGACATTAAGCATTTTGACGAACTGTTAAGAGCAAAAATCGACAGCTCTAAAACGACTTCCTCGATCATTGACATCGAAGCGCCTGGGTTATCTGAATTCACATTGGTCATAAACCCAATATATCTGAATGAAGCATTGACTCATTTGGAGTCTCAATCAAAGGGCGGTGAAATTGCCATTCATATAAATCGGAATGAACAGCTATTAAGGTTACAAAGCGACCAAAACCTAAATTACTTCATCAAAGTCAGATTAAAGCGCTGACTCACTTCCTCAACATTTGAGTGTTTTTTAGGGGGAATTTTTTTAATCAATGTTTTCAACAACTTAAACGCAGCCAACAATGCAAAAACTTTTCGCTTATTAGTAGTGCCAGAGGCAAAGGCCATCATTTATTCGAAAAGGAAAACATTATGAAGAAATCAAAACTAACACTCGTAGCTGCTGTTGTTGCAACAATCCTATCAGGCGCTTCAGTGGCCAATTCAGATAACTTTGAATACAAAGACCTTCAAGCACTTGATACTGCAAAGACACCTGCAGTAGAAATCTTAGATAAAACTGAAGAGTCAGTTTGGTCACGTCATCGTCGCCGCTTCTAAGTTACGGGAGCCCATCATGCTATACGCTGGTGGGCTCAACATTTATGTTCAAAATTTCCACAAAGTTAGAAAGATACTTAGATAAGGCGTTTACCGTCAATCTAGACAAAACGCATTTCTCTGATACTAATTGCACTCGTTTTGAAGAGAATATGTGCGGTATTCCTGCAAGGCTCTATCTGAACGAGGAGCTGTTTATTCAAACTCAAATGCAATACGGTCAACACATCGATGTGATTTACATCGAAGTAGCGCGGCACCAGCCTAGACTTGAAGAGTATGTAACGAGAACTTCCCCATCTTACATCGGACAACGATATCTAATGGACGGTACATTAGGGCACTTTCAGCGTTTGTTTGATATGGACTGCTTGGATCCAATACCACCTAGAAACATTATGGAACATGTTGATTCAGAGGATTTTGATGTTGTTTTACATGAACTTATGATTTGGAATCAGGAACATGTTGCTGAAATTGATTTATTTATTATGAAGAGCTTTACTACGTCACCCACTGCAATATTCGAGAGAGACTACGTAGGTCTGAGAGTAAAAATTGTAGACGGTATCATCGATTGTTAGGCATCGTGCTCAAAAAATGACACTCTCCCGCCAATCTCTTGACAAGCAGTAATCATTCATTACTATTCCATTAACATTACCATCACATTACCTGTAAAACTCATGTCTTAGGCGATTTGACAATCACTTAATTACTCAAGGAAGGGTCGTGATCAGCAGTCTTTATACGAATCTAATCATTCGTTGCGTTTTAGCCAGCATACTAGTCATGATGGCAACTAGCCTACTGGTTACTTTCGTCATAAAGGAAAATGTTGATAATAATATCGATTACCAAAAAGGATATGTCACTCGCGACATTCTTAATATCTATTTTGACAAGTCATTTTATCTTACCGGTGATGATATAAGCCTTAGAGACGAGTTCTACAATCGTATTCGTAACAAAATTCAATCGAGCTTCCCTCTCGTCGAATCCATCATGATCGCAGATGAGAATTTGATAGAGATTGCAACGTTAAACAACACTCGAAAAAATCCAAATTCCATCAAGCCTATACACCAGCATCTAATAAATCAGTGCTCCAACGTCGATACCAAGACGGAATTTGGTACGAAAATGTACTGCATTGACCTTAAGTACCTCTTTAAACAAGACTCCTATAACTCACCAGAATCCCTACTTTCTATTTCGGACACATCAGCAATAGACAGGTTGAGTGACAGTTGGCAGTCCATTGCTGGCGAACAGTACATATTCATTCAGTACAAATCGAGCTCATACGTCGATTGGTTGTTCTCGGCATCCACATTCTTTGTCTCCTTAATTGCAATGATGTTAGCGGTTGTTGTCATTGTCATTGTTTACCTGCAATGCAACCTAATACCTCAATTTAAAAACTTTTTTGAGCAGGCGAAACAGCTTACTTTAGGCAAGAAATCCTACGATAAGACAAACTACAAAGAACTGAACTCTCTTCTAGAACAACTTTGTCTTGCTGTAGATGACCAAGAAGCGCTTAGAAGAAGTACCAGTGACGCGGCCGCAGCAAGTATGATCCATGACTCCAAAACGTTCTTATTAACCATTCTGCCTACTTTAGAGTCACTCATTGATATCATTGAAAGTCGAGACTTAAAGGATAAAGCTGAAAATTCAGAAAATATTCGTAAAGCCCTCCTGGTTATCAAGCTTATCAAACAACAGACTATCGACTCTGACATGGTGACCAGATATACGTTATTGGATAAGACATCAAAAGCCTACCGCCCGTTAACGCATGCTAATGAACCCGAAGTCTCGCTTCTGTCTCTGATTGATTCACTTCTAGAGTGGGTAAATTTCAAAAACTCCACCTCCAACATGCAAGTTTTGGTAGTGCCGGATGTACGGATGCATTCTTCATATAGAGTTAACCAGTTCTTCGTTAGAAAATGTCTACAATCACTCATTTTTAATGCCATCAAATACTCAACGCCAGATGATGGCCAAGCTGACAGCCGAATCATTGTGCTTAAAGTAAGCTCAAACTCTATCAAAGATTGCTCACACAATGCTCGCGTCACTTTCCAAGTGATTGATCAAGGTACCGGCGTTTCAGAAGAAGTTGCAGTTAAGCTCTTTAAAGAGAAATTAACCGATGTAGTACTGAATGAGAACGTGACGAAAGGACTTGGTGTTGACCTTTACTACTTAAATGAGACAGCAAAAGAAACTCGCGATGAACTACGCTACGTTCCTTCATCAAACCAAAGAGGCGCAATTTTTGAGTACGTTATCCCTTGCGCAGAACATAACGGATTCAGTGAGTTTTCAAGACCTAGTGACGCCAAAATCTCAATATCCATGCAAGAAGGATTGCTCAAAGATACACTGGTTGATTTCATAACATTGTCCAGTTACGAGATTGTAAAGAATGACATTTGCGATGTTCTTGTAACCGACGATCCCAATAAAGCCCGTGGGTTTGAGAATGTCTTACTGGTAGAGCCCAATAGCGACACCCTGTTCAACCTCAAAGGGAATGATCAATGGGTTTCTCTAGAACCTCACTCAGCACTGGCTGATTTTCTCAAGTTTCTAAGTACCGTTGAGCCAACTAAACACTGCCATGCACCTGCATTCAACCTTGAAGCAAGAAAAGGCACCATATTATTGGTAGATGACACAAAAGAGATTTGTAGCGCCAACAAAAAAACATTAAAAACATTTGGGTTTAACGTTGTCGATTTCAATCGGACAGCCGAAGCCCTTTCTTGTTTTAAAGCCAATCCACAGCAATTCGATTTTTACGTGTTGGATTTTCTTCTCAACGGCAATGATTTTAATGGCAGTTATCTATTGAATGAGCTTCATAAAATTACCGATGAACATGGGCTCGCTCGTAAACCAGCCATTGCCTTGTCTGCACATCCTCAAGATTATATCGAGATCACCGACAAGGACCATGGACACATTTTCGATTACTACGTCCTAAAAAACCTTATCCGCGAAGATTTAGCGCCAACGATCGCTAATCTCATTCACGAACATCGCCTCAACATTCGATTTAATCCAAACGTCTTGAGTGCAGATGTATTTTATTCCCAGAGTATCGGAGCTGAACTCAAGGCCATTCGCGAGAAAATTTTCATAGCAGGTAACACCAACAACACGAATGAATTGGTTAAGGTACTAAAAGATCTTCAAGACCTCACACACCTAACAAAACTAGGCTCTCTAACTAACAATAAAGTTAAGTCGTGGATTTTCAACATCCAAAACTCAGGGCCAATTTGGAATAACCTCGATGACATTTTAACTTGCTTGGATGAAGAGATTGAGATTGAAGCTCACCATCGTGGTGAGATTGAACTTCAAAAGTATCAAGAGGCAGACGACTCTGCTTCAGCATGCGTTTACATCCCAACCTACAATCCAACTGAGATGGATAAAAATCACCTGCTTTGCGTGCACCAAACATTAGCGTATATGACCCAAGAGAACGTCTTTGTTTCAGCGCTTTCAAGCACTAATCTTTATGCAAATATTTCTGAAAAGACTCGAAAAGACCTTGATATCTCTCTTAAAGATTACGAGCAAGCAGCCCGATTAGCTTACGAGGGTAACCCTGACCCATTAATTTCCCACTTCAAGAGAATATCGATATACCTACAAATCCAGGAAGTGCCTTGTTTGCGAAGTGATGACAAGATTTTAGTCAAAAACCTACTTCAAGAAGTGACCGAATACTTAGATGCAGAGATAAAGCAGCCTGAGAGCCTTATTACCCTACTTCATCGTACGCCTAAGAAGCTGATCAGTGATATCACTCAAGATATTGTTGATCGCGATTACCTAATAAAACAACTTGAAAGCCATGTCGACCAATTGGTTTTCGAGCTGTCTACGCGCGCAACCTCATACCTAGCTAAAGTGGACGGCACACAAACAGCCACTCAACACTTTTCTACAATGCCTAAGACAACGAGTTCAAATATTAGGCAACCCCTATCCCTACCTCCTGAAATATTGGCATTTGAAGAGCCGCCAAAACCACTAAAATAACTCATAGCCTACATAACAAAACTCCTTTCAGGTTTTCGCTATTAGCCATACGAACACTGAAATCGGAGTATCGTTATGTTCTTAAATCGATGGCTTCGAGATCGCAATGATGCGCTTTCGATAGCTAACAAGGTTACGACCGTGATTGTAATTCAGACAATATTGCTTGGTGGCGCAATACTGTCAGCTTCACGGAATCATGACCGAATTGTTCTAACACCACCTTATCTTGATGAACGGGTCACCATGTCATACGACGCCGCAGCATCGGGATTTCATAAAAAATATGCCCTCTATGCTGCTGTGTTAATGGGCAACATTACCCCTCGTAGTGTCTCTGTCATTGTTGACAGCCTTGGAGACATGTTCGAACCCCAACTCTACGCAAAGCTCCGAAGTAACTTATTCGCTCAGGCAAAAGAGCTGCGCTCCAAACAAAGCTCTATTCGATTCGTCCCGGACAAGATTGTTTATGACGTGAACACGGGCAAAACCTTCATTAGCGGTGAACAAACAATTATTGCTGCATCAACTTCAGAAAAAACCCGGAGAGTTACTTATGAATTCCGAATCAAGATTGACAACTATCAGCCAAGCATTTCTTACTTCGACTTCTATGCTGACGAAGACCGTCTTGAGTCTTAGTATCGTTTTGGCTTCGGGAAATGCAATTGCACAGAAAAGCATTACTGAAAAACAAATCCAGAACCCTACACAAATGACCGACGTTTTAATCGACAGTGGTCGAACAGAAGTCGTCGTTGCAAGCTGGCATGATATGAACGTCATCCACACTCCATTCACGAACCCGAAGCTAATTAAGGACGTGGATATCGAGTTTACGGTTGACGGTAGTAGCGTCTACTTTCGACCGGATGAAAAGTCCAAACCCTTTGGTCTCTTCATTAGTGAAAGGGATGACGAAAAATCACCGAAACTCAAGCTCAACATCATATCAACAGATCTCCCAGTCGGCGCGCAGCTGAACCTAGTGCTTAACGATGATGAATGGGAGCTTGATCAAGTAGTCAATGAAACTGGTCGCCCTGATGAATACATTGAACCCATGCTTAAAGCGTTTGAGCAGTTAGGTAAGCATTTTCCGAATGTACCACCAGGTATGAAGTCTATCGATGTTTTGGATAACGAGCCCAAGTTCTACGGCAATACACTTCTTATCCTTGAAAAACGTATCCGAACCCCTCTGTTCGTCATCGACCAGTACACAGCCTCTAACAGAGCCAATGTTCCAGTCACTCTTTCTGCTGATGATTTTTTGTCAGCTGGCGCAGACGAAACCACGGACATATCTGAGTCCGTAAACAACGCTGTGTCTTTTTACCCGAAAAAGTCTCTGAACCCCGGCGAATCGACCAATGTGTTTTTGATGAGGGCTAGAAAATGAGTTTAAAAGAAAAATACAATCAACTAGACAATAAATCTCGCACCTATGTTCTTTGGGGTGGTATTGGCATGGGGATTTTGGCTGTTCTCTTCTTACTCAAGCCAGAAAAGGAAGAGGTCGTTCAGCCAGTTCAACAAAACCTTGAAGTGACACCGTTCATGGCTTCGGCTGATGACGTCGATATTGAATCCTTAAATGTTCGACAACAAAGTACGGAGCGCGATGTACGAAACATTCAAGCTGGCGTTACCCAAGTGAACAAGAAGTTGACTGAAATTGAGTCAATGCTAAGTTCAGAAGACCGACTACAGACCGCCCCTGAAATCCTGTATGAGCTACAACGAAAAAACAATCAACGCGATCAGCAGATTGAAGAGTTACGTCAATTGATCGTTGAACAACAGTCAGTAGTGGTAGTGCCCGAAACAACGGTTGTGACTGATACAGATCTTGAAGCTGATTCACTCGATTTCATTGATGAAACCGATGCGGCGACTGAAGATGACAGTGACACTTTCAACTTCGATCAGACTCCAGGTCAAAATCAGCCGACATTGCATGACAATCAAAGCGCGTACTCCAACCTTCCGACTGACCCACTAGAACTCCTCAGACAAAGCCACAAGGAAGCTGAGACATCCGATTCACTCAGTAACGACAATATGTACATTACCGATGAACCGGAACCTCCTTATAGCAATAATGGCTTTGAAAATGGCCAGGTTCAGCCAACAAAAAGAACGATTTCAATCATTCAATCATCTAAGCCACCAGCGCCCAAGAAAAGTAATGAGCCGGAATTTGTTGGTAAGCGAATTAACGCGGGATCACTTGTACCCCTTACACTTCTTACCGGTGTCGATGCTCCTACAGGTAAACGTGCTGCAGATAAGCTTACAGCAACGTTTGTAATTACTGGGGAAGCTCGATTACCAGACGGCACAGAGCTTAATTTAGATCCTTGTCGTGTATTAAGTGATGTACAAGCTCATAAAACCGAAGCGCGTGCTTACTTTAGACCTTACAAACTATCTTGTAAGTTTGAATTTGGTGACTTAGATATGCCTCTTACTGGTTCTATTAGTGGTCCAGATGGTGCACTCGGAATAAAAGGGCATTTGGTTAACCCTGCAGGCAAAGCCGTACTCTTCTCTACGATGACATCAGGTATCGACCTTGCTGCAGCCTGGTTAGATAGTGAGATTGATACGATTGAATTGGCTGGTGGGGATACGCTTAATTCTGGTGGCGGCGCAGTTGCATCAAGCACAGCTCCACTTCGTGAATACTACTTAGAAGAAGCAAAAGAGCTTCAACCATATGTACAAGTCCGCCCTCTCGTGAAAGCTTCAATGGTTGTCTTAGACACTTTGACATTAGAGCTGCTCGAAAAGGCCCAAAAAGGAAAAGGATAATCAAATGAAGATACTCATTCTTATCTCTAGCATCCTTTTTAGCTCGCACTTATGGGCAAATAAGGACAAATTGATGCCATCAGAGATTCTATTGCTCAATCAAATTGCCTACCCAAGTCTTGGGCTTGAAGTGATAAACATTGACGATGAAGGCTTGTTAATGCGGTCAGATAACTCGCGCTTTTTTGTTAAAGGCGTAGTGTCTGACCTTTGGGACGGCGTGAATGAACCCTTAATGCCTCAACCTGATATACCAGATATTCCTGACCCATTAAGTGCTCGTGATTATGCGATGGTTTATGGTGAAGGTGATCAATTTATCAGGCTGTTCCTAACGCCTAGCTGCAAAGGATGTATGATTTCACTAGATACGCTCAGCTACATCTTTGACCCTTTCAAACATCGAATTGAACTGGTTTGGCTGTTTAATAATGGCGAAGATAAGAAAACGGTACAGCACCTACTTTGCCGCTCCCCAGAGCTAAAAGATATTGGCGCCGTTATTAGTGAATCCTTGAACGCGAGTGATGCGCCTTGCTTCGACCACCGTTTAGCCATAGGTGACCTCCTAGCAAGACAGCAAAAGGTTTACGCACTGCCCTACTACACAACCCAATCAGGCCATTTCATTCAACCAATCACTTCTAACCCGTTTTAATGGTACGCTGTACTTATTTGAGCAAAAAAAAAGGCCAGACAAAATGTTTGGCTTTTTTTAATTACGTATCATATCTCAAATCCACATTGTTCAAATTCATGAACAGTGAATTGACCTCTTTTATGACCATCAAGCAAATCAAGAAAGTCTAAAGACTTCTCTCCATCTACATAAAGGCGCTCAGGAGGTAGATAAATATCTACATCAACTTTAGGGCGTTTGATACTAAGGTCAGCATGCTTTGTGACTACAACCTTTTGGCCAGTGCCAGAACGGTCATAGTCTCCATACAGCTCGAAGCGTTTACAACATTTAGGCGGTTCGAATCGGTTGATTCCGTTTGCTGTTAATGTGGAAAACACGTTTCGACCAAGCTCGATTAACGCTAATGCGGTTTCCGGGCCTTCTGCAACACCAACGGTTTCATCGTAACGACCGAAAGGAATGCAATAACCTTCTTCTGCCATTTGACCTTTGGTTAAGGTCGGGCAGCCACGTTTAGCTTGAGGAACTTTTGCTTTACCTTGAACTGGATCTAAGTAAATTTTCCACCAGTTTATGTGTTGGCCATTCTCATTGAAGACCTTAAACGCAAGAACTGGAAATTCACCTTTGGTGATAACGCCATCCGTTTTGTCATAGAAGCTAACACGAGGAACAAAATACGTTGTCTCATGCATTGCGTTTATGACATTACGGTTGTTAACGTCTATACCACGATCACTTAGATACCTAAGTCCAAGAGCGGATCTGGCATCGAAAATTTCAATTGAATTATCACTAATGTAATCAAATTCTTTTCGTGCAAAATCGCGCTCTACAGGTACTGCTTGCTGATCAACACTAACATCGTACTTCGACGCTAATTCTTCAATTTTCTTGAGTAGTTTCCTACCTTTGAGTTGAGAAAAAGCGTCAGCAACGCGAACACCATTAAACAAACTGGTATCGCATTTTCGACATTTCAGAGCGTGATCAGCTTCTTTCTTTGGAACCATGTACAAATCGGGTTTCCCACAATTTGGACAAACACCATTGGGTTCCAAAATATCTCTGTGGTAACAAGTGTCAACAATCTCTTTCAAGATTGATGGCCATTTACCACGAGCAAGATCAGTAACAGACTTGGCATAATCGACATAACTCATGCTGTAGCTCCTAGTGAATTGCGGTTAGCAAAATGACTAGCAAGTTCTTCATGAATGTCTTTTTTCACTAAGCCCTCTAAACCATTACTCTCATCAACCGAAGTTGATTCGTCTGAATCGTTAATATCGTCCATTGCTGGGGATACCATGCGTTCCATAACTGGTTGAGGTTTATACATCTTAACTTTAGCCAAATCAGCTTCAGTTAAGTCAGGGTGAGTGACCGATAAAGCATCAGAAACTTTTTGAGCAGCTTCGTTGCGAATTTCAGAGTCATCCTTTACAGAGACAAACTGATAATCAGCAGCAATAACAGCTTCAGCTTCTTCTGCAGTCATTTTACCTTTAAGAATTAGCTCCAAAATTTGGCGCTCCATCTTAATGGCTGTTGCAAAACGTTCTTCACAAGATCGCTTGTGTAGAGCCGTTTTTTCTTGCTCAAGGTTACGGTGCATATGAGTGATTTCACGTTGAAGATCCTGATTAACAGAAGTCTTATGGCGTTCAATATCACGATGCAAAGCAGTTTTTTCCTGCTCCATTTCTTGACGCATCTTGAGTCGGCTTTTTTCATCTTCAAGTTCATGCTCTTTCTCTGTAATAGAGCGAGCTTTGAACTGACTAATAAAAGCAACAACGATGAAAAGGACAAAACCAAAGCCAATAAACATTAGCATAGCGTCCTCTCGATGAGCATCAATTGATGATGCGTGTTGAGAAGCCAATGACTGTTGAATCATTTGAAGTTGCAAAGCTTCAGATTGTTCGTAAGTCAGTTGGTTCGATTGAACTGCTGCTGCAAATTCAGCATCAACTTTTTTCTTCCACGCAAGGTCACGTAGGGTTTGCTCATGGTTACGCAAATCTTGCGTATGTTGTAATAGAGACATGATGTACTCTCCTAAAAATTGTGCAAAAGCACATTGGGTAATAGCCTAAAGCGGCGGGTTAAACACTCGGAGAGACTGTGCTCATACGAATGAATAGCGCTGCTCGCAACACATTCGTATGATCACAAGAATGAGTGCGCTGACAATTTTTAGGAGGTGAAGTGGAACTTCACTAGTTCGGTGGGTTAATTAAACTATAACAGCGAACAAAAATTGAGCAAGGGGTTTTCGCTAGTAATCATTAAACAGGAGATCAATCTATGTTTCGATTACTTTGCTTTTTCCTCATTGCTATTAGTGCAAGGGTACACGCCGAGGAATTACTGAGAGCTCAACATACCCTTTTACCTTTTCCGACAACAATCACATTGTTTACTTCAGTGGATGAACCGGCTTCACTCATGGTGAAAAAACCTAGAAGTGAATCGTTCGAGTTTGTTACTACGGTTTCCCCATTATCAAAGTATCAATACTATGAACCGTCAAGGTCTGGCAATTACTACTTTCGACTAGTGAGGGAAGGTAAAACTCTTGGCAAAGTTAGAGTTAGAAGTGTATCCAAGCCAACTGCAAACTTCGATTTACCCGATGAACTCTTTACCCACGCTACCTACCCTATTCGTCTGAATACGAATTGTAAGCAATGCAAAGTTTCCGTTCATATTGAGTACATGGATCAAGAGGTATTCAGAACTGATCAGAAAGAATTTCAATTTAAACCCAAGAATGAGGGAGTTTATCAACTGTACGCGGCTGTACTTGTTACTGACCCAGAAACCGGTCTTGATTCGTTACCTTTGTCAGCTGAAAAACGCGTTAGCTTCAATGTGAGAAAGCCGTACTCAATTTCTGCATTTATCAATTATCCAAACAATGCAAAGGCTGGTGACATTCTTAATCTAAGTTTGATTGTTCCTGGTCTTACAAATAACAAAGAGTGCTTTATGAAGGTGGATGGCAAACCACTGTATGGTTGCTCTACACAATTGAACACTTCTGATTGGTCAGGAAAATATAGACTGTATCTTGAAGCTCAAGTGACCTCGAAATACTCATACCACATTCCAACCACTTCGCACCTAGATCTGCGAGATCCGATGATGGACCAAGATTTCATAAACATTGAATATTTGGGCGAAAATAAGTATTTAATCGATACTGAACTCGGTGACCGATTAGAGCTGGAAACAAACGATGAGGCTGCCAAATACACGAAATTTGGCTCTGCCATCCTTCTAGAAAGAAACCTCTTTAGGCACTACATCTTTCGTTCTTACAAAGACAATATTCAGCTTTCCAAGTCTGGCATCTATGAAAAGTCCTCAAAGGATTTGGATATAAACCTTACTGTCAATTCAGACAAAAACTCCTTTATTGCTCCGTTTACGATTGAACTGAACATTGATGTTAGCAAGTTCGACAAAAACAATATCCGCAATGTTGAGCTTTATCATAATGACAAGCCTTTACTTGTAAGACGTTCAAGAATTGCCTATCAAATTTCAGAGGCGGGTAACCACGAATTTGATTTAGTCCTAACCACAAAACAAGGCATAAAGTTCAGAGATTCTGAAAAAATCTTTGTAGAAGGTAACGTTAAACCCACATGCGAAATTCAAACAAACCTAGAAGATGGTTATTTCAATGCTCGCTGTCAGGATGCCGATGGCTTCATTCAATCTGTCGAGTGGTTTGTTAATGGACACAGTGTTTCCAACAGAAGAAAGCTATCAATACCTTCGAGTCGATTCGGAATTCCGCCAATAATTCGATTTGAAGTTATCGACAACTTAAACGCAATCAGGAACTACACCTATGAACATGAAAAGATCAAGTGGACGAAAGAACCGTAAGTACTTAACCCCTAAAAACCAAAAAGTACCGTTCAAAAAGTTGGTTTCTGTCACCTCAATCGCCAATGAACTGGCAGGAATCCAATACCACAATGACCAAGAAAACCAGATGGCCATCAAAGAAGGAAATAGAGTGCATTTGGTACATACACTCCACAATGATGTTTTGGCCATCGTTCTGCTACTGATTGTGTTTGCGGTTTTCTCTGTAATTATTTTGAAGGTGATCTCATGACCAATTCGAATCTAACTGACTTTGTTCTTTGGCTTGAGTCGTTATTGCTGACGGAACAATTTGTGCTTTTCTTAATGGGGTTATCTTTGGCAATCGGACTTTATAATCATTTTCATATAAGGCTTAAGTATCGGGCGCCCTTATTATCGAAAATAGTCATAAAAGATGTTGGCCTTATCAAAAAGAAAAAGTATCTCGTTGACGGAAATGTGGTCGGTTGCCCTGACCTCCTTTTTGTCAGTTTTTTGCGAGTGACAGTTATAGAGCTCAAATCGCGCAACTATTACACCAGTGAAGACCAAATTACTTGCCGCCGAAGTGAAAAGGAGCGTATCCAAGCACTGATCTATGGCGGCATGGCTTCAAAGATTTTTCGAAAAAAAGTGGACGTTAGAATCCAATACCGAAACATGCAGCGAGTGATTGATGTTGATATTAATGAATATAATCAATGCCTTAAAGAATACAGAATAAAAAATAGACAAAATAAATGACAAGCAATCATCTCTTAGATTATGATTGTATTAACCCGCCGTTTCTCGTGGCAACTATCGTACCCATATACGACTTACCAACAAATGCCCTGCCAAGGGTGTTTTTTCATATCTCCAGTTTTTTTACCCACGCATACCGCGTTATTAACTGAAATGGAGAAAACCCATGTACGAGAAACTAAATACTGAAACTAATACCATCGAGTCTGTTTTAAATATTCACGAACGTTACTGGACTTTCTTTGAAAAGTTTCCAATGACTGAATATTTAATCGACTTTGATTTCAGTTCTCAAGATCTTAAGAACGATGTAACTATCCTTCTTTGCACAGCCAAACTTATTGACCGCAAAGATGATAAAGTTCTTCTGAAGACAACTAGCAGTCTCAACATCACTATCGAGCACGCTTGGCAGTATGTTGAATCTTACGCAGCAGCAAGACTTTTTAATCGTCTAGGTATTCAAGATATCCTTGATAGAAAACCTGCCGATAAAGAGAGCCTTAAGCAGCTTGCTTCAAAACCTAACCAAAAAACTTCCTCCCCAAAAACCACCCCGAACGTTGATGAAAATGTTGGCTTAAATTTACCTGAGATTGGTGAGCTTATTCCAAATGAAGTTAACGAGCCTGGCAATGTCGAGAGTAAGGCAGAATCAACAGAACCTACTGACGATTCAGCTCAAGCTTCCACAAATTGCCATACTTCAACAACCCCTGACTTAGAGGCCAATACAGAGAAATCTGTTGATGAAGATTCTCATGTCGAAGGGGCAGCTGAACAAAGTTCAAATTCAGAGAAATCTGTTGACGATAATGTTCAGGTAAAAGCTGAAGCGGAACAAAGTTCAAAATTAGAGAAATCTGATGATGACAATGTTCAAGATAAAGCTGAAGACAGTTCAGAGGTTATTGAATCTGACTTAACACCATCAAGTGGTGACAGTCCTAGTTCAGATGCTGAAGCTAAAAGCGTTGAAACTGATGAACCGGCTATCGAGGAAATAACTGGCCTATCACCTCAACTTGAAGAATCTACAGCGATTCTTGAAGAAGAAATGATGGAAGAGTTAGAAGAAGGCGAAATTTCAGACCTTTCGGAAGAAAGATACGCTGAGCTTGAGCTTGAAGCTATGGAGGAAATGGATTCACAACTTGATGAATCAGATCTTCAAAATGTCTCTATTGCTCTACCTACTGCGGATATGTTTGGCAAAAGTCCTATCGACGATACCGAACCCCAAAGTGAAGAGCCTTCAGAGCAAGTAGAAACTTCATTCGACATGCTAGAAGAACTATCAGCTGAAGAAGACGCAACTGCCTCAATTAACGCTGAGTCGGAACCTGCTTCAAAGGTTAAGTACGATGAAAACAATCACCCTTCAGACGTTCCTGGAACGATTTGGGGCAACGTTGTGGCTGCCGTTAAGGAGCAACACGGAAATGATTGGTTAGCTAACCTTCCAACAAATATGGAAGAAGCAATCGTAGTTCTTCAATCACGTTAAGGAGTGAACCATGAATACTCCTACACTTGATCGACCAATGTCATTCAGCTCTTACCAGTCAATGAACCTATGCGGTAGAAAGTATTACTTGTCATACGTACTTGGCTTACAGAGCAAAAAAATCTCAATCAACCTTGGATTTGGGAAAGTAGTCGACGATCTAACGTCAAACTACCTAGCAAATCTATCAGTGGGTAAGTTTTATGACCCAGTAAAACACCTAGATGATACCTGGCGAAAAGAGGTCTCTTCTAAGTCTGATTGGGATTGGGGCAAACGTTTTAATGAGGAGTCCTTTTACTGGATGGCTCATTCATTCGCAGATCAACTGCCGTACCGTTGGCAAGAAAGTGGTTTTCAAGTGCTTAAAAGTACTGACGGAACCCCCCTTGTTCAATGGCGTGTCTTTCATGACATAGGCGGTATTCGATGTCACTCAGTAATTGATGCCATCGTTTATAACCCTGCAAATGACACTGTTGGCCCACTTGATATCAAAACAACAAGTGCTGTAACACCCGTTGAATGGATGCCTCATTCTGAACAACTGGGTTTCTATGCTAATGCCATTAAAGATGACCCTCGTATTCCTTACGAGAATGTCACTCACGGTGGATTTTGGGAGTTCTTTAAAAGACAACCAAACATTCCGCATAAACCATCAAAATCCAAGCTAAAAGGCCCTACTATTGAGCCCGCGAAGTTTTTTGAATTGGACACAGCAACTTTGTCTGAACTACCTGCTCGATTAAAAGTGACACAGAATCGCATTAATCGACAAGAGTTCATCGGACAACCAAGAATGGCTTTCAATACGCCATGTACTATGTGCGACTTTGCAGAATATTGTCTAAAAGGCGATAAGTCGATTTTGCAAAAACGTCCTTCACGTGTCATCGCACAACAACCCGCATAACCTTTTAAAACCCACCAGCAATAAGCCTCTTTAACAATTACGTTAAGTCGTGAGGCCTTTGCATACTCAAAATTGGAGAAAACCATGAGTGCACTAAAAACTAAAGTTGTAAGACTAACTGACCTACCTGGCTGTTCTATGCTTGATAAGAACATCGAACTAATGGCCTTTGAACCAAATCCACACGCGCTTAAACCTAAGAAGCATTTCGTGATGGACACGCAGCTTTTTGAAGAATCAGCTGATCAAATTGGTCAACGTTTACTAGGTATTACAGATGATGGTCTTCATTACTCTGGCCCCGTTGGATGCGGTAAATCGACAACAGTGCGTCAAATTCTTGCTTACCTAAACTACCCAACGCAAGTTGAAGTAGGTCATGAGGATCTTGAATACGATGCTTTATGTGGACGATTAGACCCAGTAGCCGGTGTAATGGGATTCGTAGACGGACCATTGAAGACTGCTTACGAGAAAGGGCAAGCGTTTCTTTTCGAAGAGCGTGAGAAAGCCCCTGCTCGTACGAATGTCGCGTTGAACACCATCCTAGATGGAGCGCCGATGCACGTCAGTCAAATTGGTCGTGGCCACCGAATAAATAAAGAACATGGCTTCCTATTTATCTCGACTGGTAACGCTGCTGGTGGTGTCGATCTACATGGCAATCACCCGACAGCTCATCAACAGGACACTTCGACTGAAGACCGCTTTGACATTATACAAGTGGATTACTGTAGTCACGGTGTAGAAGCTAAGATGATTAACACATTCAATGCCCCAGACGGCATGGTTGATAATATTGTCGAAGCCGCAAACATTTGTCGTTCTGTTCATGTAAGCACTACACGAGAAAAGCATGCTGATGCACCTGATATCCAATTTACCTTGCCGATCACTTATCGTGGTACGCAACGTATCTTGAGAAATTTGATGTATAAGCGCCCTCGCTTCTCAAACACCAATGAGTTGATAGATAACGTTCTACAATCCAGTCTAAACCTCAAGTCAATCATGCCTGAGGAAGAAACAGCGATCATTGAAGTATTCAAAAGCCAACTTATGAAAAAAGGGGGTTTATGATGGATCTTCATTCACTGTACTTGTTAGACGGAGTTCCACATCTAGTTTCGGAAGATGGATTGATTCACTGGAAAGCTACACCTTTTAGCTATGCCCTGAAACCAATTCAACCCGTTAAACCTGATGTCGAATTTGAAACGAAGAACTTTGTCGGAAAGGTAAGAGTTGAAGAAAATCGAATGATCTGCAAAGGGAACTTCTCTTCAGTGGCTCAGACGCTTTACTTCGAATTTCACGAAGGCAAGTTTGGGACGTTTCTACACATGATGAAGGAGTTAATACCCGAATCATTTGTTTCAGATGAATCGGAGCTTATCTTTTTGGATGGTTCTCGATTATCGCTAAAACACTTACCTTTTTTCCTAAACCAGTTTGATGGCCCTTATGTCTGGCTTTTGCTTTTTAAAGCTCAGAAAGAGGGATTCGCATCAATCACTGACGGAAAAACACAACTAACCCACATTGACCAATTACAGTCACCAATGAAAGAGCAAATTAAAGAGCTCACAGATTTCATTGAACTGTTTGAATTAACCGGTCATGAGTTCAACGGCGTTACTTATTCATTTGAACGCCCAAAACTCTCAATTTAACCCACCCCGAAATAGCCTCTATAACTTCACCGTTATGTCGTGAGGCTTTTCACATTCCAACAATATGGAGAAAACCCATGGAATTATTATTTGTAACTTCGGCTATTTCATTGCCAACGAACGATCGAGTTATTAAAGACACTGAAGAGTTAAGCCGTAAGGATGCTCCTAAGAGTCTTGTTAAAGGTGAAAAAGTAAAAATCTGGCCTGCGCTGAAAGATTGCAGAGACAGCATTGATACAAATTCAAATGCCTACAAAGCAATTGAAGCTATCACCCGAATAACTTCACTTAGAGCAAACGCAAACGCCTGGCTATCAAGCATTTGTTTTCCTACACCTATCGCACGTTGCGTGAACCTTGAACGAAAAGATGAAATCAATGACAAGTTTATAGCTTATGAAAATGAGTTTAAAACCTTGGTAAATGACTTCATTTCCAATTTCGATGAATTGGTAGAGTTCTGGGCTAACCTTTGCGACAACAAGTATGGTCACGATTGGGGTAATCTTGTTCGAAAGTACAAGTTAACCAAAGATAAGCTTAGAGCTAGCTTTAAGTTCAACCTACTCACTTATTCAGTAAGTAGTGAAGATGGGCTTAAAGTAATCGAGGACAATATTTCGGACTATATGTACGAAGGCTTAGTCGCTTACGTGGTTAAGTTTTTTGGCAAGAAAGGTCCAGGTGACAAGGTGCAGACATCGGCTCTAACGACGTTTGAAAATGAGTTAATTGCCTACCTAGAAAGCTATGCTTTTCTGGACTCTCAACTCGATGAGATAAAGAAAAAGGTTCAAGCCATTATGCAAAAGCTATGGCTAAACCATTGGAGCACTTCCTCGAAAAAGACCATGGTTCTTACAAAAGATCACGGCCTTTGGAAAGTTAAAGCGATGCTAGGCAGTCCACAAGCCATTGAAGCGCTAAAAGCTTCAAGTCAACCGGTTAAAGTTAGCTTTGCAAGACCAAAACTATCTGTGACCCAACCGACATCCCCAAATGCTGATCCGGTTATCGTTCCTTCAAAAGAGGATACGAAACCTACTCAGGTTGAAACAATCAATCAACCTATTGCCGAAACACCAATGAATGAAGCGATGAGTCGCTTACGCAATAGCATTTAATTAAACCACTTACATTTCCGTAAGGGAGAACTCCCTTACAGGGACGCCTCCCTTTAATTTTTGGAGACATCCCATGCGAAATTGTAAAAATGCCTTACAAGGTTCAATACAACTGATCCTTACGGCACTTGGCGGCACTTTTGGATATAAAGTTGAGTTTGGCGCTTTTCAAACAGCATCAATCAACTTTAAAGAAAAAAAGTTCTGCTTCCCTCACCTTCCTTTAGAGGTTTCTGAGAAAGATAAGCTACGTCTATTTGGATTTGTTTGGCATGAGCTATCTCATGGCAAATACACCACTCCAGAAGCTCTAGATATAGTGAACCCTCGTGCTTTTTCAATTTTCAACACACTTGAAGACGTATTCATTGAGACAAAGCACAATTCATATAGTGATTACGCAAAAATGCGTATGGAAGCATTAACCGACATCTTAATTGAGGACGGTTTGCTAGGTCAGTCATCACCAGATGATAAGCCTGCTTCCATTTTTACTAGCTTCCTACTCAACTATGGATATGCCTATGTCGTAAAGCATAAAAGTAGTATCCCATTAGCGCAGAATGACGAAAAGGTTTTTGAAGACACCTTCGGGTTACCGCTTCTTATGAAAGTAAAAGCCATCGTTAAATCATGCGCTAATTCGGCCGACTCGTTTGAGAATGCTCGAGCAGCAAACCACTTACTTGAGATTATTCAAGAGGAGGCAAAAGACCGAAGAAAGCAAGCCGAAAAGAAACAAGAAGGCGAGCCTGAAAACGGTCAAGGTCAGCAGAACAAATCCCCTAATTCCAATGGTTCAAACGAACCTAAGAATGAGACTTCACCTTTACCAAAACCCAATGCGGATAATGGTACAGATGATGGGAAGAACGCTGACGGGTCAGGTGGAGAAGGCGCTTCCGGTCACCAAAAGATCGCAGAAGCAATTGAAAACATGCTTAGTGACAAGCAACTAACGGAATCCATGGACATGCGTTCAACGCTGGAAATGAAGAACTTAGATGCAAAGCAAGGCAAAATTTTCAGTTATACACCACCAAACCCACCAAGTATCGGAAGTAATAGAGATATAACCAAATACAAAGTGTTACCGAGCTTAGCTCTACAAGTTAAGCGCTCTTTTGAATCGAAAAACAAACGTCGAATTAGAGCTACAGCAAATGGAACGCGTCTTCATAAGAAGTTTCCAATTGCTATGGCCGTCGGCAGTACATCAATTTTTCGAAACAAAACAGAAACCAAGGCCGTAAACACGCATGTGTCTATTGCCTGGGACACTTCTGGTTCAATGGAAAGTGAAAACCGCTTCATCATCTCGCAGCAAGCCATTATTTCGATGGTTGACGCGTTTGAAAAAACACGTGGTTTAACTTCTTCAGTTTGTGAGTTTAGCGGGAAATACACAAATCCGGTTACAGCTCTAAAACTTGAACACCATAAGCTTGAACAAGTAAAAGGTAACTTCCTCACTCGTGCAGCCGCAGGTACACCAACGGAATACGCACAGTACTGGTGTTTGGAACAGTGTTTGGCTTCAAAAGCTAAACGTAAGATCGTCATCATTATCACCGATGGCAAACCCAACAATTCTGAACACCTACCCACCATGAATAAGCTTTGTGCCCAAGCAGGCATTGAAGTTTATGCACTGGGTCTTAAATGCAGAGATGTCACTAAATACTGGCCTAACAGTATGAACATCAATGATATCAAAGACCTTCCCAATCAAATCAGCAATGTTGTAAAAGCCTAAATGGAGAAAACCGATGTCTTTTGTCAACGACTTGTTGGCGATGGCAAGGGCTGGTGGAATCAATCAACGTCAATTCAAAACAGAAGGTGAATTAGTAGTAGAATGGCACACAAAGTTTTATCGCTATCAAGTACGAAACTTAGTTAACCCTCACACCTCTTTGAGCAAGAAACTAGAAATAATCGACTGGCTTCTTGATGACAATGACGATCCATCAATTCCTTTCACTATCGCCTCATACGCTTACTGCAAGCGCATACCCTCAGAACAACTCACTGAAAACATCCAAGACCTACTTCGCTGTACCGGCATTCTTCGAATGCTTGAGCATACGAAACAAACACCTGCAGTTGTTAAAACTGCTCGTAAGATTGGCTCTGTTCTAAAACACGACCAGAAATCGATCGATAGATACACAAAGGTCTTATCCAAAGAACTAAACATTGACCCTAAAAAAGCTCGAAACAAGGTACTCAGCTCTATTCGAAAAGAGAAAAAAGCCGCCTCTCATGGGCAGCTTGATTTCTTTGAGAAAGAAAGAAGTCGAATGGGCTTAAAAGGTCAATTACATCCAGTATCAAAAGGGGGCACGCTATGAGTTCCTTTTTCCTTAAAGTCGCTATCGCATTACGCAATAACGGTAATTTGGGAGTAGTCGGTACCGAAACCCACGACTACAACGATATGGAAGTAATTCTTTGGAAGCTGACCAAGGGCCATACGATGGTACTTGTTCGGCGAGAAAAGGAACATCTCGAATTCAAGTTCTACACACAGTACTTCAAAGTAATTCGAAAATGGCTCCTAAACGATGAGTTGTACTTACTGCATAAATACCGGAGTGATCCGCATGATAACCAAGTTAATAAAGATGAGTTTAGCCTTTCGCAGACTCAAAAAACTAAAGAGGAAAGTCGAATCTCTCAACAAGGAACTGAATTCGTCCAAAGACGAGATCAGCAGCATCCTAAACGAGATGGCGACTGAGTTTTCTTCAGCAGGTGTAAGCCTCGATCAATATTTTAATATTGTTCAATCTGAAGAAAACTCGCCTAAAAGTGAACATGTGGATTTACCCACAACCAACCTTGATGCACCAACAAATTCAACTCTTCCAAAGAACGATATAGAGCAATGTTCACTAGTCGAGAAAATGGATGAAAACGTTGTTGAGCATTTACCACTAGAACCGGAGGTCACAGACCTAGCTACAAATCAATCACCATTAAATACCGAAGAACTTGCTGAATGTAAGACGGTAGAAGTTGTTAAAACTAAGTCTGAAAGTACTGATTCTGATTCAAATACTGAAACAGAGTCAGCCACTGAACCAGAGTCAGTCATTGAATCTGAGACAGTTACTGAATCTGAAACAGTCACTGAACCTGAGACAGTCAATGTTGAACCGGACTCAAGTGAAACCCAATCGATTTCAGAAGATCAATTATCTGAATCAAATGAAAATCTTGAGCTGTTAGATGAAATCACTGAGCAGGAGGCTGAAAGCTTACCTGAATCTGTGAGTTATTCTTATGGCGATAAAGATGAAGTTGATTTCTCACAATACAACGGCGGTCAAGATGACGCTGACTTGAGGGAAGTCATTGAAGAATATTGTAGCTCTGATTCTGAGAACGACGTCGTTAACACGACTGAACTCACTACCGCCTCAAGACACACTCCCGAGAGTGGCAGAATCATAGG
Source organism: Vibrio penaeicida (assembly GCF_019977755.1). Classification (NCBI taxonomy): domain Bacteria; kingdom Pseudomonadati; phylum Pseudomonadota; class Gammaproteobacteria; order Vibrionales; family Vibrionaceae; genus Vibrio; species Vibrio penaeicida. The sequence goes on from NZ_AP025146.1 coordinate 208,285, forward strand.
CATGATTTCTGATAAAGCTACTTATGTCCATTCCGGCATGGTAGTTAAACAAAGGACGCAACGACCATCAGACGCAATTGGAGGTCTTGCTACTATCTAAACTAATAAAGCCCCTAGTTCTTAACATCCTAGTGATTGTTAAGTCCTAAGGGCTTTTTTTTATTGTTCCAAACCTCGAATTTCTTTTCGCTTATATAGGCATCAAACGAGAATTAGGTGTCTACATGGGACTAACATTAATCAGACTGAACAGAAAAATTGACGAGGTCATTAAGACACTAAAAGGCTTTTTCATCCAAGAAAAAGTCATTATTCGAGATGCGCTATACCCTACGTTCTACGCCACATATCCTTTCGACAAAAACACCGTTGAACTAATTGAAGACAACTATCGCAGCCATATTCTAAATACGCGCCAAAAGATGGATTTTTCAGATGAACAATTCAACCAGATTATTCGTCCAATTCTCCATCACGTCATCAAGTACTTCATGGCACTTCCCGCGAGTGAACGTCACCATCATACGGATATGTCTGCAAGCCTGTTCTTTCACTCTTTGCAAACGGCCAACATCGCCTTGGCCAAATACAACTCGACAACTGTCATTCCAGACCACATTAAAATAGAACACAAGAATGAGTACAAACATGCCGCTAGTGTCGCGGTATTTCTAGCAGCCTTATTCCACGATGCTGGCAAACTATATTCCGATATGTCGGTATACCCAAGCGATGAAAAAGGGCAACTTGTCAGCACTGAGCCTTGGGATCCAATTAGCCAGTCTCTTTACGATTATTGCCTAAACAATGGAGTGACGCACTACAGGGTGAAGTTTGACGTCAACCGTAAGCACAATGCTCATAATGCATTTACAACTCGTTTCGTCAGCACTATGCCAGATTTTCCTGATGACTATTCATGTTCAAGCCAAATATTAGTAATTCTTGATGGGATATTATTCGGTACTAAAGAGCCACATACAGCAACGCTCAATCGTCTTGTCAAAGAGGCTGACAGTCAATCATTAACAATGGACTTTCAGCGCTACTCTCGACCTATTCAAAGTGACAACTTAAGCGTTCTCACTTTAGATTCAATAAAGTCGTACATAGAGTATTACCCAGACTTAGCACCTACCGATCCCCGATCTATCCTCATTAGAACCAATTTAGGCGTCCACATTCCTTACCCAAGCGGTATGGAAGAACTCATTAACTTTGCTAGGGGTAACCACTCCAAGATTTCGACCAAAATAAAAGACTTGATACCTAACGCAGATAAAATGCTAAAGGTACTGAACGAGTCTGGATACTTACAGCACCATTACTTTCAGACGGTTGCCCGATCCCCTCAAGTGGTCAGGACTATTAAATTCGAGTTTAACGGCCGGTACCACAACCTTAAAGTGATCACCCTACGACCTTCGGAAGTGATCGCCCTCATCCCTACTAGGCATGTTCTGCAAGCTACATATGATGATGAAATTAGCTCGGAGTTTATCAAAGTAGCCAAGCAATCGATCGTCGACTCTCAATCACCTCAAGAAGTCTCTAACCAAAATCAACCACATAACGATGTGCATCAAACTGGAGCCTATTCATCTCAACATGATCACCGCCCTGTTGAGCCTGAACCTTTACCTCTCATCAAAAACACCATTTCAAGCAAGAGTCTTGAGGACACCCTGAAAGGCGCAGAAGAAATCAATATTGTGCTTAAAACAGATAAACCGACAGCTGAACAAGAGCAATCTAAACCAATTAGCAAGCCACCTAGAAAACAAGGTCAATCAGATAAACAAACTTCGCCAGTAAAAAGCGACTCAATTCCTGCTGATTACGAGTCGTTCATGGTTCATATCATGCCACTACATATTGAGTCTTTGCAGCCAGATTGGAAAACATCCGATGTGGTAAAAGAGCTCCACCAATCCCTATCTGATATAGAAGTCTACCGAAGTTCTCAGACCAAATTACAAGAGTTAATCCAAGAGTTTTGTATCGCGTTTTCAAAAGGATTGATTATTTACAACGAAGACACCGAGCACATTGTTTTCTTTGAAGAACAGCTCTACCTAAGCGCTGACCTAATGAATTACCTATGCCGAAACACCCCAAGTGGTTCGACATACAACATACACAATTTTCAATTGGATATTGGCAAGGAAGTAATGTTCCGATGGACCGTTATGCCTGGAACAAACAGTAAAGCTTGGTCGATTTCATCTGAAATAAGCAAAGTCATCCTTGGTGAAATCTATTTCAACATAACAGGCAAGGAGTAAATGGCGTGGATAGAAAGATTGATACCTTCTGGCGACCGGCTTACGAACTCTACTCTTCTTTTTGTTGGCTGTTCTCATTCCTAATTTGTTATTACTTAACAAGCGTTTTAGACCATGCTTTTCGACTAATGCTTATTGCAGCAATACCAGCCTTAATCATGGGATTCATGCGACTCTATCAAGGATTAAGGCATCTATATCGAAGGGGTTTACTGTTTGTCGAACCGCAACTAAAGGTTGAACTGCAGGACTTGATCCGTCTAATCGAAAAGAATATTGACGAGGCCTATATAGGTGAGGGTTATCAGTGGTTCCAAAACCATGCACAAATGGCCAGTGATTTTAAGGCCCGTAACCCTGAAAAAATTAGGCCGCCAGAAATTGTCTTAGATTTGATGAGTAAAGCTTTCCGTAACCATCCGACTCCGGTTAAAGGTGACGTATGGCTTCATGGAATCAACATTACTGAGAAACACATTTTCCTCCCATGTGCCGAGCGATATTCTCATCGGCTTATAGTAGGTACAACGGGTGCAGGCAAGGGGCGTGTCCTTACATTAGATGTAATTGGAGCAATCATTCGGGGTGAATCCGTGTGTGTTCTCGACCCTAAATTAGACGAAAACTTGCTTGACCTGATTTGGTACACATTAAAGCTACGCGGTGAAGAACATAGGCTGTATTACTTCTCCCCTGCATACCCAAGCTGTAGTGTTCGATTGAACCTACTCAAAAACTACAATCAGCCAGCTCAATTAGCTTCGCGAATTATCGAACTACTACCGCCATCATCTGGTGACGGGGCTGCGTTCATCAACTTCTGTTGGCGCGCTATCAATTTGATAGTCGAAGGGTTAGAGATGATCACCTCTATTCCAACCCTTATGAAGCTGCGTACATTTATCGAAGGTGATATCGACCACCTTTTAGTCAAGGTTGCTTACGTTTATATCAGCTCTATTCCTGAATATCGTGCGTGGGCGAATCAAATCAACCAGTCGGCTATGGATTACAAAGAAAAAGCTGCGGAAATGGCCAAATTCTATGACGAAAATTGCCGCGATAAATACCCTAACTACACACTAGCTTCGATCATTTCTATTCACGAACATGACAGAGCCTACTACGCTAAGTTGATTCAGACGATCATTCCAATTCTTGCCCAGCTAACGAGTGGCTGTTTAGAAGAATTACTTTCCCCAGAAGAAGACTTCAGAGACCCTCGCCCAATCGTAGACACACAAAAGATTTGTTCTCGTGGCGATATTTTGTACATGAATTTAGCTTCACTGGCAGATCCAACGACTGGTAGTGCAATTGGTAGTTTGGCTACTGCTGACCTAGTCAATGTAGTAGCTGATCGCTACTTCTATCAGCAAGGGAAGCGAATACCTATGAATATTTTCTGCGATGAGGCATCAGAGATCGTCACACGAAGCTCAGTACGAATCGCCAACAAATCTAGGGGTGCTGAAGTGAGCTTTACCATTCTAATTCAATCCATAAAGGATCTAGAAGAAAGACTCGGCAGTGAACCGGCCATGGTTCAAGCCTTGGGTAACTTCAACATCAAAACCGCATTACGTCTAGAGGACGACATATCGCAGGAGTTCATGAGCACGAGGTTTGGTGAAACGATGATCAAAACAATCGAGCAAAGTATGGCGACGAACACAGCCGTAGCTTCGAATGAGCTCGACTTCAATACTTCTTATGGCAAAAAGGTTAAAGACACCGCAGCGGCCTTTATGCCTAAAGACTTATTCGGTGTGCTTGCTGACCTTCATTACTTTACGACTTTGCCAGGAGGAGCTCTATACAAAGTCAGGGTTCCATACATCAGTTGCCCTAAAGAGCATCGGTTCAAAACTGTTCCGTTTGTGCATGACGCATACGGGGAGTTACCTGTTGTTGACGAGATGGGTTTAAAGAAACGTGAATACTACAAAATGATTGAAGAGGAGGAAGCCGCATAATGCTTAACCGACACATTCTTCACAAGGGCATAGACCTCACCAATAGCCGAGCCTTTACGTTTAGATATTTATTTGCACTGTTGATCATCACTGCGGCGATAAAGTCTTTCAATATTATTGCCCACCAGCAGCCGGTAGTGCCCTCACTGTTTAACTTGCCATACAATGTTACGTATTCTGCATCCTTTCCAGTAATGCATAACAACGTGATTGTAACGGTAGAATCCGGTAATCGATTAGTTATCCAATCGCGCCACAATAACGCGGAATGGCGCTCAGAACTATCCTGGAAGCCAAGTGTCATTACTACTCGTGGAAATTGCTTCGCGGTTGGCATAAACGAATACAACCCCTTAAAAGTATGCAATGAAGATAATGTTCTAAAACTGAATCGAAATAGCCTTAATGACCAATTTATAAAAATAGACCCACATCCCGTAGACCTTGAATTCCTAGATCATGCTTCATTGTATGTCGGAGGTGGGGATTACCTTTCGATGACAGTTATTGCTGGCAATAAAACTCTTGAGTATTCATCAGGCCTTATCAGTGAAGCGCTTAATGCTATGGTTTCCCTTTTTAGGGCCTGCTCATATTCAATGGGGATCCCAGGGTTGTTTCTATCCATCTTTATCGTTAGGTCGTTCAGTTTTTACCATGATATCTACCAGGCCAAACTTCATGTCTACAGAGTCCTGAATATCCCTAAGCGAGCAAAATCATGGAAGCTTGCAGTCACTACACTAGGGGTGATTGCTTGCACTGTGCTTATTATCCAAACCCTTTTTCATCTTGATTTTACTCTTCCACTAGACACTAGCTGGGTAGCAATTTCTTTTTGCTATGCCGCAATTTGTTTTCGCTTATATCTACAAGGCTCGAAGTTGATATCTATCGAAGGTGTGGCGCTCTTTGCGCTAATCACTGCGTTCTCACTCATGAAGTCGAGTATTCCAGGGTACTTTTTCCATTACTTTGGCTTTTGCTCGATTTTGATTGGGGTCGTTAGATATTTGGCTTCTCACTACTACCTTCGAACCCTGAATAGGAAGTTAAACAATGCTGAAAAAGTCCATTAGAAAAGGGAAGAGTTCCAACCATCTGCATAAAGAACTGGATGAACGCTGTTCGTTTCTAGGTAACAAGTTGGTTAAAAGTCTAAAGCCAGTATTCAAATACCAGTCGTCAATTGACCAACTCCAGTATCCCCTAAACCTACCGCTACGAATTAGCGCGCTTCTAGAAAATTTTGATTCAAGCGTCTTAAATCGAGTTGTTGTCATTGGAGCTGATCACCATGACATCTTCGATGATGCGAAATGGTTTTCCTTTATCAATTCCCTAGTAGATAACCCTCTAGAAATTGCATTTGTTGGTGATGAAGAGAAAATCTATAAGAGTTTCAAGGTTTCATCTTTTCCATTTATCGCCAATAAACTGCCATACGTTGAGAAACACATATTAAGCATTGACGAGGTCACCTCAGATGACTTGCTGGTGGTTGTCAATACGTCACCGGAAGAACTGGATGAACTCATTTCTGGACAGAGTATTCAACCTAAGCATATGGCGTTTCTTGGTGCCACATATTCCGAATCAGCTTTGATGTCTTCACTAGTTACCAATGAAGTACAACATGACTTTTTCAACGCTGCCTTAAAGATTCAGAAGCAATCGAGTAGCCACCAATACTTCTATCATGGCCATGCTTCGTTTTTTACTCCAAATGGGCCACTTCAATTTGCGACCAGAACACAGAATGATCAGGCGCTATATGAACTGATTCCATACTGCATGGACGCGGGCTTCGATCCTACCTCGAAAATTTTAGAGGTTAAGGACACCAACAAAGTCCTGCAGCTCTCCAACTTCATAGCAATTGATACCTTGGAGTCAGTCATTTCATGCTCAATGCATGAAGTGAACTGGCGCCGTCCTCTTAATTCTGGGGAGCTTGAGCAGATTAAGAAGGATATGACAAACCCATTAAGTCATCTCAGTCGAATTTTCTCGATTGTGCATGAATCACTACTTGACCTACACACACAATAAGGAGCCTACCATGGACCAGTTCACTAAAGAACGAATTGAAAAGGAAGACGCAATCAAGGCGGCTTTCAAAATTGGTTTAATCGTTGTCACAAAAGGATTCAATGGCCACCATCGAATCGTTGATAACCTCATTGGTGTTGTTACTAGAGTTGAACGCAATGATTACGTTCGCCAAATGGGTGTCAGTATCTGTTTTTCCAATAATTATTATGAAGAATTCTACGAAGAAGAACTGGCTAACAATTTCTTGATTTCTGAAAACGTCATCAATTCTGTCGCGACACATGATCTAAGTACCGATTCAAAAATCGATGAATACATCCATTCACCGTCCTTTACCCATGTGATGGAAACAGCCCATGACCTACTGGTAAATTCATAATGCTAAGCCTTTACTTATTGAGTATCAGCGTTGCTGGTACTCTTGCGTTGTTCTACCACTTTACCTATGGAAAATTTTTAGGCTCTAAGAAAATGGGGTGGGCAGGCAGTTTTCTAGCTCTAAACGCCCCTTTGACTCTTGGCTTATGGGTTACCATAGAAGTTGGTATTGACCGCATGATCGTACCCTCTAGCTCAATGCTTCCTAGTATCGCGATAGGAGATAGCTTCTTTGTTAATAAGACGGCTTACAGGTATGACTATCTGTTGGGAAGCACCCAACACAGTAAACCCGTAATAGGTGAAACCGTTGTGATGAAGTTCCCAATCAATACTGATATTCACTACGTTAAAGTATTGATTGCGAACGAACTTCAATCCGTGAAATTGGAGCAGAAAGGCATTACAGTAGACTCTCATTTTTACCCATTTGAAAAAGAGAAAGGCACAATTGAGTATCAAATTTCAAAAGAAGAAAGCGATGTATTTGATCGGTACAAGATTAACCTGAATGGTTTCGAACACACCTTCTTGAAAAAGTCCGGTGAACCAATTACCCCAATAAAGGTGATCGTTCCCTCCGGTGGTATATTTGTTCTAGGCACCAACCTCGATTACTCCGGTGACTCTAGACAAATGGGTGCCATAAGCAACTCACTACTCGTTGGTAGAGCTATATAAAAAAACGTGCTGTTCACTTCATGAACAGCACGCTCTCAATATCATTGTCTGATTCAAATACCTTTTTTTTGATAACCCTTTTGAGCCCTTTAATCTGGGTAATCAAATTCAAATCGTTACAAAAATGCCACGCGTTGCGAATCCAAATTAGAAAATTAAAAACTTCTAATCTGCATTAGTTATTAATGCCGTTAGAGCTTCTGGCGGCGCATCTAATAGGTCTAAGTGTCGCAAAGTGAACTTGGTGTTTCCCTCACCAATCAATGAATCAATCTTTCTTGTGAGCGCAGTAAGTTCAATGTAGCCGTTTCTCGTTGTTGGGTAGTGCAACGTTTTCCAAATAGGCACTTTGTTATCATCGTAGCACGTTCTAATAATCCCAAATCGACCAACGTTAGGGTCAGATATCAAAACGTTACTTGTCGGGATACTCAGGTCGTTAGGATCGACCTGTCTATTGGGCCTAATCAAATACTCGTAAGATAAATCCGGTAAATTTTGGGTTGTACCAATCTTCGAACTAATCTCACCCTCCGTATAACCATTCTGAAGTTCAGCCATTGAACCCTTGACTACATGAAGTCGATAGCCAATTACATTAATCATGTCAGAAAGGTAAAAGAAGCTTCTTAGATACTTTAAAAAGGAGTTCATTACTACATCGATGTTTTCAGAAAGCATAACTTTCTGGAACGTCATCAATGATACATAGGGCATGACAAACTCATCCCCTTTACGAGCAACCAGGTAATGAAGAGGTCTATGGACTTGATTCGTTTTTTTATGAATTAGATTCTTTAAAGTGGCAGCAAAGGGACCTAAGCCTTCGATTTGATCAACTGTTAAATCATTCGACGCCATTCCAACTACATACGAATCTACATTAGAAGGTGCGTTTCTATATTCGATTCGAATATTGCCGAGGAGTTTTCTTACAATCCAATTTACATATCGATTTTCTGTAACTGCCCTACTGCGTTCACTTACAGATTCGAAGTTAATCAAAATCGGATAGATAGCGTTACAGTAGTATTTGTGGCTATCGACATGGTAGTTTGAATCTAGGGGTTCGCAGCCCCCCTTTAATATCAAATCTACCAATGGTTTCTGATTACCAAGCCGAGCTTCCTCTTCTTGCCAGAAATCCAGGTCCTCACTCATGTAGTTATTGATGAAGTTATCCCCCATCATTACCTTACAACGAGTATGCGTCTCGCCTATCATCTTAGTCACATACTCCTCAAGAGGAATGCGTTCATTTTCGATAGCGATATAGAATTCAGGCGTACTATCTTGGTTATGGAAGTTTTCAAACTTCTCTTTATAGTCCGACCACAAGACACAATGAAGGTTTATCAATAAGCCATTTTCGGTAATCAGAAAATCTATCACTTAATGAAACTCCAATTAAATCAAGTGCTCCTCACAATGAGCACTGAGTAATGATTCTGTTTGCCGTTGATTTAGACATTGAAAGCTTTTCCGCTATCTCTCGTACTGTGTAACCTTCGAGGTATAGGCCATATGCTTCCATTTTTTGCGTATCACCACGACAATTGTTTTTTATTTGCATTAAAGCTTGGTGAAGAGAAACTAATGAAATGGCGTCGCTGGTAGTCAGTTTGTTTCCCTCTGATTGCCATTGTTCTTCGTCATCAATAGTATTAGAGTACATCGTACTTGATTGTTTTCGAATGCGCGCCGATAGATTGTTAACCTCACGCACAGTAAACAATTTTACGTGTTCAACACGAAAATCGACATTCCGAGCCATCTCTTCACTAGCCACGAGAATGCATAGTTCCATGTGCTGAGTTAGATCTTCTTTATCCCAAGCAGACAGAAACCACATTCGATTTATGTTGTTTTTGCATTCAGTTCTGAGTTTGTCGAACATAATCAACCTCCAATCTTTACAGAAAGGTTGACACGTAAAGCATAGCCGACAAGTATTCTTTTTTTTAAAAGATACTTTATTTAACAGTGTTCCGAAATAAAATTGTTAATTTTTAACTCAAAAGAAAGCAACAGATCACCAATTGAACCTGTTAAGTTCCTGTTTAAATTGAGAATGCATTTTATATAACAATCAGTTGGTTTTTTTAAAAAGAAAAAAACAAAAAAAAGAACAATTTCTTGTTCTTTAGAATGTTTCAAAAAGTCTCAACAAATAGTAATGCTCGAACTATCACTATAACTCATTGATATATTTACAAAAATGAGACACAACAATCCTTCCATTTAAAAATTGAGTAAACAGCAAAGCTACTTTGAACAGAGTCGCGCCAAACACCCCAAGTGAAAGTATGATCGCCTATATCATGGCAACAGGTTTCATTTATCGAGTGCATTTCAACTCTATTCCAAGCATTTGGATTGGATGGATCTGAATCGTCACTCGGCGGGTTAGTAATTTCACTACCTGTATTGTTACAAGCAGTAGGGTCCTGACAGAAAACGCTCTTCGCCTCGCCTTCTGGCTGCGGCCACATCTGCTGTACTCTATACATCGATTTTTTCAATGTCGTCATTGGTTGTGGTTTGCATACTGCGTCGTTACCCATCGTTCTATCTTGAAAACCCATACGAGTTAAAAAATAAAGAGCTCTAGATACCGCTAATGACTTGTTCCTAACTTTATCGTCCGTTCCGCCAACATCGCGAGTTAAAGGGTACATAGGCCCCCAACAACCTGCCGTCCAAAAAGACTCATCCATAGGCTGATCAGCAGTCGTAACGGTACAGTCCATCATCATAGCCAAATCGGTCAAAGGTGTGGCAAACAATACGCTCTCAGGCGATATGTACATTGCAAGTTCGGAGTCATACCATGGAGCTAAGGTTTCTGACATCCATGTGACTGACATAAAGCCAGATTTATCATAGGAGCAGCCCGGAGCTTCAAACAGCTCTAACGCCTCAGTCACTGGAAACGTATATTGATGCCAAGAATAGGAAGCTTTGGATACCGACCCCCCTTCCCTCGCGCTTGATTCACTTCCTTCATTCCCCTGGTTATATTTACTAACCATTCCAGAGAAATCCCCAAAGCGGGCGCCAGCCAAACTAGGAAAGCAATAGGGTTTGGCTACAACTTCAAATAGCATGCTTGGGTACCACATCGATGTTGTGATGCCCACTTGAGGTAGTTCCCCTTTGAGTATGTCACCGCTACAAGCACAAAACATATCATCTGCAGCGTCGTCTGGCGCGTAATTTGAATCGCCAAATATCTTCACTCCACCAATGTAGATTGGGAACATACAAGACCAGCAAAAATCCGAAATTAAGTTTTGAAATATTTCGGCATCTGGACAATCAAAGTCTTCAAAATTGGCCGTTGTACTGGCATAGGAAGGACTGATAGAAAATGCATACAGTACTGCCGATAATATAAAGCTAAGAATCTTCATTTAATCGTCTCCTTTTCTTCAATTGGAGGTAGTGTGGTAAGACGTATGGATAAGCCTTCTTGTCTTGCCACCACTGGCACTTCAATAAGCTTGAAGCGCTTGATAATGAGAGGGTCGATATTTCTAATTTCACCGTATTTCGAAACCAAGTTCGGAATTTGATTATCATAATCAGGTTGATTAACAGTTAGTGCTGTTATGCCTGAACAATCCTCAACTAGTTTATCTACGGCTCTCAAGTGGTCGCTATTGGAAAAATCAGCAACAACGTAGCATTTGGATAGAGGTTGGATCTCAAGAGGATTAATCCACTGACCTTGTTTAGCGAAAGTCTGCCCCCTTAGTACGATATCTTTCTTGATTTGGTAGCGAGGGTCGATAAGAAGCGATTGTGGTTCAGAGGCCACTTTTAACCCAGACTCATACCGATTCGTTAAAATCTGTTTAGTCTGTTCAAGCATCCACTTTTCCCAGTCAACTTTTCCTGCTCTTTCTTTCATTAGAGCGATCAAGTCGGGCTCTTCTATGTCATAAACTTTCCCAAGTCTTTTAAGAACTTTATCATCTTTAAAATGCTCTTCAGCTGCAGAAAGAGAGACATTGCCGCTAGTTCGCTGCCACTCATCATTTGAGTTTTTGATGATAAACGTAGGTACCTCTGTAACATTCAATTTGTTGAACAACGTAGGGTCAACCATTAGGCGGCCGACAATCGATTTATCAATCGAAATGAAGTGACGTAGAGTTTCAGCGTATCGCATAGGCTCGGCGCCTCGAATTACAAACGAAATTCTTCTTTTTGATTGAGCTACTTCATAGATTAGAGATTCAAGATCGTTCTTAGGGATAGACTTTGAAATAAAAATGAAGCCTGAAATATCGCCGTATTTACCAGTCTTTTGTTTTTTTACAATCGCTTTGTCGAGCAAGCGGCCTGCTTTATGAGCTAGCTTCCAGAAGTCTTTAGACAATGGCTCGTTAAACGATGTGAATTGCTTTAAGTCTTCGACGTCTTTGGCTTTTATTGGGCTTACATTCTTTCCAGGTAAGGCATCCTTCACAATGCTGCTTGCTAGGCTATCTACTTCTTTGATTCGAGTTTCTTGAGAGATGATTTCAGCTGCTTGCTCTAATCCCTTCCGATATTTTTCATCAGAAGGATCTAACTCCATCTCGCCAACAGTGCACTTACGTTCACCATCAACCACGATACAAGCCGATACCTGTTCAAGATTCGGCTCATTAGCAGATAGATAAAACGAGGTGAAAAAGCATACAAGAAACAATATGTATTTTGGCATATCATTTACCTTTAAATTAATGGAGTAGCGTGTTCCACGAACTCTGAGTGTTTTACAGGACCGACATATCGTGAGTCAGAAGCAGCCTTGTAAGACCCCATAACCCAATACTCGCCAGCACCAATTAGAATTTTTTGGGTATCAGCTAGGTAGGCACTAAATCCCGCAGGATCTTTTGAATGGTATTCACCCATGACTTTATTGTTCACGTAGATGTAATTCCCTCTCCTAGAGACAATGTCCCCTTCGACCCCAACTACGATTTTCAATAATTTGTTCGATGTCGTTTCTCTAAACCCACCAGACAAATTACTGTGGTCAATACTGACCATGTCACCTTTCGAAATTGTTTGTCTTAGTGGCTCAAACAAACTCAGTGAAAACGGTAAGCACTTAACGAGTGTCTGGGTATCTATCGCTATCGAACGACCTGACTTTGCGAACTGATTCAAGCCAAACAAGAAAACCAGGCCTAGTGCAATACCTATAAAAAGTCGAACTGCTAAGGCCCAATTAATCTGGACATTACCCATAGCTATTTCCCGCTTTGAATTTTGAGCTGATTAATCGCTTCACTTAGTTCAGTGTTCGATAAGTCCAAACCTAACTTATTGCCCACTTCATTCGTGATTTCAGAGTTCTCGGGGAAGTTCACTACTTGCGATTTAGAGAGGATGAAATCGTTGCCGCCAATTTCATTGATAGCAATAAACATATCAGCCGCTGCCTTTTGACCGAATAGCTGCACTGTTTCAGGATTGATTACACCTTGATTCTTGAATTTTTCTTCAATGGATAGAATCTGTGCGCCAGTGATTTTTTTGATATCTACTAACTTGATCTCAGGCTGCTCTTTCAGCATCGAGTCTGTAGTAATTATTGCGGACCCCGCGCCGCTCACAACACCGATGATTGCACATAAAGCTAGTTGGCCAAGATTGATCGACTTAGACATAATGAGACCTCCATTTTTTGTATCTCGCTACCTATAAGCGAAAACCAAAAACGAAAAAGCCGGACGATTAGGAGAGAGAGTGATCGCCCGACTTTGATTATTTCGAAATCTGTCTTAATTAGATGTTAAGCCGCATTATCGAGGGAGCCCTCAGCTTTCATGTAGCTGTATATTGCATCACCTACTGACATACCCTGGTCAATGAATCGATCTATTCCACTTTGCTCTTTTGCATGAGTTGTCGTTAACAACTGCGTGAATCGATCTAAGATGTAGCGACAAATGCCGTAACCGCGACCTGAAGTATAAATAAACGCTTCAGAGTACTTACCCATGACCGTAGTGACGGTTTTTAACTGCTGGTAGTCATGATCCCCAATTGAAAGGACTCTGTTGTGTTCAAGCACTTTAAACGTCGATTCTTTTTGCTTAAGGATTATGATATTTGCAGAATTTTGAATAATTGGACTATTCCCATCAGGGGCTAAATCAAGCGGGCTTTGGGTGATGATGATTATACTTGAGTTAAGTTTTCGGAAGAGTCGGAACGAACCAATAATGTATTTCTGAATTCGCTCACTATTCTCAATATCTGACCCTTCAGAACCCAAGAATCGCCATGCCTCATCAACAATAAGTGCTTTCATGATAGAGCGATCGGCAAGGTAGTAATCGCGATTCATCTTGATGATAAGCATCATGAGAACGATTGTCTGAAGCTCAGGTAAATCACGAAGGTCATCAAGTTCTAACACAGACCAATCACCAGACATTGTTAAGTTGGACTTACCATCAAAGAATCGTCCATATAGTCCGTGACGTGTAAATGCGAAAAACTGGTGACCCATTTTATGGATTTGAGAAAGGTGATAATCATCTAGCTCCATATTCAATATGACGTCATCGCTATCAGAAATCTTTTCATTTTTCGCACAACCTAATGCTTCGGCAAGATCGGTGATAGTCATTTCATTGCCGAATTTTTGGAATACACGCATGGTGTATTTCTCTAACATTCGAATTTGAAAGTCCGTTAACCCTTCTTTCGGAGCACACATTTGTTCAAGTACACCTAACAATGGGGGCATTTCTTTTACAATGTCTTTGATATCAGAAAAAGGGTTAATGACTAATCGGCTGGCGCCTGAGAACTCAATGAATTCCCCCTTAACCATCTTTGTTAGTTTTAAATAGGAACGACCGCTATCAATAATGCGAATCATCGTTCCTCGACTCCAAAGGTTAAACACAATGCCTTGAGAGAATACGGACTTACCTGCGCCTGAGTCTCCTGAAATAAATCCGTTCATGTTTGTTTCCGAATCAAACGGACACCACAGCTGAACCTGGCCTCTTCGAGAAAAGAAGATTTCATTGGCACCAATGCCATTCCCTTTCCAATCGCCTACAACCGGCAATACGTGAGCGGCCATTTTGGAAGTCATTGTATGGAATCGTCGAGATAGTCCAACCATCTCAACACTGCAGTTAAAAGGAAGCTGCTGCTGAAAAGCAGGCCCGTTAAACATCACATCTTCTTTCAGGTTGAAGTTACAAACCTCAAACCAGTTTTTGGCCTGACGAGCTTGTTCAGTGGCCTCTTTATCGTCTTTGCCAAATAGAAGGATGTTTGTCCAACACTGTACGACCTTGCCGCCTTTCTGAACCTCAGTTAGTAAGTGCTGATACCCTTGGTCTTTCAATTTTAAAATGGGAGAGAAGCGCGCCAGGTTGCTGGTGGACTGATAGCTCAGCGAGTTAGCATTTTTTGTGATGCTACCAATTTTTGAATGCTGCTCTGGATAGTAAATCGTGGTCGATAACATAAAGGGACAAGTAATTTGGTTTTGTGAACCATTCTTGTCTCCCAAAACATTAGACATAACAGGCAGCAATGTCTGCTCTGGGTAAAAATGAACAGAAAGAGATTTAATGTGACGATCATTCAGAATGACTTTGTCACGCTGAATTTCAAGTTCATCTTCATAGCTAAAGATTTGCTCATTAAGTGTACGATTTGGGTCGTAATCAACATTTGGGTACTCACCAATATTCACGAGCGAGCGCACAACCCCAAGGTAATCTTTTTGATCTAAGCGTTGAGGTAATAGGTTTAATGAATCAAGTGTCTGTTCAAGTGAATAACATTGAGTTTGAGCAAATGAAATGTCATCTTCAGTCGGAAGATACGCACAAGGCAATTTAATAGTAGCGATTACGAACTTATCATTGAGAGTAAGCTTGGTCTCATCTTTCGTTCGCTCTTTCGTGAATTTCTCCAAGAACGCAATTCGGTTCTCAACAAAGATTTTAACGAGCTTAGCTTTATCAGGGTCACTTGTGTCATTAATTACGTTTTCACGGGCTGTACGATAATGACGTAGTAGTGGTTGAATGAGCGGACTAGAGATTAAGTGGAAGGAAATGAAGGTGCCTTGGGGATAATCAGTTGCAAGGCTACTCTCAAGTATTTTGATTGTTGATTCACCTACCCCAGATACTGGGTTACAAATCCACATCGCACCAAGATGACTGTTTTTGTCATTATTGTGGATATAAAACAGTTTCTTATCTTGTTCAAAAGACCGCACTTCCATCATGTTTGCGATCTCATTGCGCTCAAGTAGTTTTTTAGCTTTTGCGTTGTACTCTTTCATCGTCTCTCTCCTAATTTACAAAAACGACAAATTGCAGCCTCATTTAGAGACTGCAATTCGCACATCACTTAGGATTAAAGTGCTGCTGTTGCTTCACCAGCGACACCTTGGATGATGTCTGAACCGTACTGAACGATTGCAGCGATAGCGATACCGATTACTACAGCCACGATTGACTGGTTCATGATACCTGCGCCTAAGCCAACCATTAGAGCTGCGATCGAGATTAGAACGCCTAGAGGACCGTCAAGCCAAGCAATCAGCATAGCCAATAGGTTGTCTAGTTCCGCAGTACCGTCTGTAGCACCTGAAGAAGTACCAACTGCGTAAGCTACTGCCGCGTTACCCGCTACTGTTACTGGAGCTAGTGCTAGCATGATTTTTTTTGCATTTGTCATAAGTTTCATAAGGAAATCTTCCATGTTAGATAATTGATTACTTGACGACCGAGAATGGCGATGAAGCTTCAAACTTCACTGCATCCTTAACGCCGAATGACCAACGGTTTTTTGGAGCGATTTCGATGAGATGAGTCGATGGATAATTAAGGTATCCAGCCTTGCTTTGCCAGGCAGCTACAACCACATACATGACAGAAGGTGTCTGTAAGACGGGCTTAGGCTCATGAAGTGGTTGAGTCATGGTTGACCCAACTGGAACTGCTGGGATAACAGTGTCGTACTTCGAAATACGAGTTCCTGCTCGGTACTCGCTTTCAGAAATGCTGCTATCACCATGCTGGCTTACGTAAGCGTCCACATTGTCCGCTTCGATAACATTTAAAGCATTCTCACTGTTAGTACACACGCCTGTTACGTAATCACCGTCACAAATTGGCTCACTGGAACCTACCACAGTACAACCTGATAAGCCGATTACTGAAACTGCAATTGATGTAGAGACTAGTGTTCTAACGTTCATCGTAATTCTCCTTTTTTCCGCTAGTGACTATATAAGCGAACCAATATTCGTTGCTGACAAACCAGCCGCAGTACGGAGCAACTAAGTTCATGAAAGATAAACTATTTTAAAGTTGAACTTTTATAACTTATGTCGTACTGCAAGTCATTTTTGCACCATTATGGTGCATCTTTTGGGGCTTGAATTCTGGAAGATGTAGGACAATTGAACGCTATCTTTAACCAAAACTGAGTAAGGGAATTGGTTGGCCGATGGAGCTTTTCTGGGTTTTCCAAGTACACAGCAAAAACTAAAGGCTTCAATTACGAAGCCTTAAAATTTCAACAGTTTTATCTACGTCGAACTTTCATTATTAAAAATAAACGCCATTAAAAAAGTCCGTTAACCTGTAGTTACTCACACGAAAGGACTAGTGATATGGACCGACTCTTTACACATGCAAGACCACTCTTCATTACCCTGACGGCTCTATTTAGTTTTGGTTGTCAATCAACCTACAAAAGCGATGCCGAATATAAACAAGAAGCCCTGACTAGCTCACCGCAATTAACCGCGAAGTACGCTCGCTCAATAATGAATAACCACGCAAAGATTAACCTTGCCGATGATTTTACGATTGGCCGCGCTGAGTACCGCAATCAAGTCTTCGGTTCGATAGCTACCCAACAAGCGCAGCTCGCTGGTAAGCCAACATTCGCTAAGTTCAACATTACGCTTACTGAGGATATGTATGAGGGTGATTTCGATGCCTTTCGTGTACCATTTAACAGCGTGAAGCTTGAAGAGAAAGGCAACACCCAGGATTACGACGTTACCGTGATAATGACAAGTGGACTATGGGCTGAGCATACTTCTACTTACATGAACTTTGCAAAATGGAACGAGCTTGCACTAAAGGGCGTCACGATCGCTTCACTGAGTAGTACCAAAGAGGTCGATGCTGAAAATACCAAGAACGAAAAAACTAGCTACTTCTACAACCTCCGTACTCCAACTGGAATTTACTTACCAGAACATGCTAATGGTGAGTATTTTTCAACGGACAAACGAGAAAACGCTCAGTGGCTAGATCACTTCTTTAGAATTGGCAATGCAGGTTATGTACGTGGCCTTGAGCAATACGTAAGAGCGACGCCTAATGAAGCCAAAAGCTTGGTTGGAAAAGAGGCAACAGCCATCATTTCAATCTTGGCTGTGTTTGAAGTAGGCAAAACAGGACAAATCGTTGTTATTGGAAACCCAATCAACAGCCTCCTACTTGACCCTGACGGGCACGAAAGCAGTGGTCACATTGAAAAACTGTATTTCTGGGACGACTATATGGAACAGTCAATGCTCGAGTTCACCCATACCCAAACGACACCTTATTTGTAAAAAATCAAATTAATGGAACTGGCTCTCTATATCTTAGGGCCTTTACATATACGTTTTAAAATAGGCCAAGGCTGCTATCTTGGCCTAATCATTCAGTCACAACGAGAAACCTCCTTGTAACCCAAATTTTTCAGTCTTTGAATATCAATGTAGATAGATACTTTGCGACCTTTCATTTTGAATAGTGGATAGCAAACCCCAGGATAGAAAAGCCTTTTCTCTACATCAACGACAACGTATTTGTCGGCAACGCTCATAGCCATATCTGTATCACGCTTGAATTTTTGAATATCAGACAAAAATGGATTCACAGTAAGCTTGTTGTATGCCGCTTCAGAAGACCAGATTCCTTTCTTCATATTCGCCGCTTTCCTACTGATAGCTAGCAGGTCCTCCTGCATAAGAGCGTCATTAGATGTAATTGCTAGACCCTCGGCCAATAGAATTGCGTTCAGGTTTACATTTGAAGAATCATTGATAAATGCCGCTATAGTGCCATTAAAAAACTTTTGACCAGTTAGGTGCGCCTGCACCCACGGGGATTTTTTAAAATACGCCTCAATAACCGATGATGCTGCTTCATAGTAGGGTTCACCTTTAACCGGTATTCTTAGATAGGCGATTTTAACTGGGTACTCTTTACCCTCCATTAGAAGTGTAAGAGTCTGATTTGTGTTCACCGAAATGAATTTTGCATGAACGATTTTGGTATAAGTTCCGAGCTCCCTATTTTCATCATTGGCATAAGATCCCAACGGTAATAGAAGCACCAAAGATAAGAAAAATTTAAACATCAGCTTTACTCCTTTGGGTAAAGGTCAGGCACAATGCACAAAGGAAGCAACCCACAAACCAACTTGGCTGCAGGTTAAAGAATAAGTACCCAAAACTTGTCATTGGAGTGAAGATAAACAATAGAACCAGTTTTGATACATCAGAATAGGAAGGTGTGTTTTTAATCTTGATAGCCATAAAGGTACTCCGCCATTAAAGAAGTACCTATACAAGCGAAAAGGGTTACTGCATTTCTCTTACTATCGTTTCGAACTTTTTCAACAAGGCTTCATCCAATCCATGACTATCATCTTTCACACACGCCTTTAAATGTCTTTTGAAGCTGGCCATATTTTGATTGCTAGATTCAGCCAGTAGCTTAGTAAGAATGACTCTTTCACGTCTTTTTAATTTTGCCAATAACTCAGTAACGATACTGTACTCATCAGTACTACCTTGAACCACTTCATCTTCAAACTCAAACTCAGAGCTTAATTCAAATCCATTCGTCAAATGAAGATCCAAAGACTCGGTACCGAAATTCTCTTCTACATGGTTGTCTACATCCCTTTCTTTAATCCCTGTGATCTCATTAATGGCAATAAGCTTCTTCAGCGTTTCTTTCGCGGAATGCATCGATATGAATTCCCCACTCGCTCTACCTTTATCGATGATCGAATTAAGTAAACGTGACAGTTTTTGTTTTTTATTGTCGATTGATTTGTCGACAGCTGAAGTCTCAGCTTTCAATCTTTCCTTGATAGTACGCTTGATGTACATATCGGCAAATTGGATCAGCTCATACTTAGTGTTCCACTGGTCAAGAATAATCAACACCTCTTCAAGACAAGCAGCCCTTAACGACTCAGTAAGCTCATCTGATTTGCGGTTAGCTGGCACAATCTTGGAGATCTCTTTGGTGATTTTGTAAGGTAGGTTACTAAGTGCTAAATCCTTAAAGTCCTTTACGCTCTTATTCAGGCAATAAACTTTGTAAAGCGTTTCAAGAATCGACTTGTTAAAGATGTTTGCTCGTTTGCTTTTCTCACGATTAGAGAGGGGAATTCCTAAGCTTTGTAATGCATTTATGTAATCCCTGTTCTCTGCCAGTTTTACCTCGATCAAATTAGAAATCTCAACGGCCTTGCGCTTACTCTTTCTCGATAGGATCAAATGAAAAGCTTTATCTAACGTAAGTTCACTTACATTTGCATAAATGTCACGCCTCTGAGTTGATTCGTAAACAACTTTAAACTCTCTGAAAACTTCATGAATCGTAGTTTCGACAAATTCGCATACACAATTCATAACCGCTTGATGAAGAACGCAGTATGATCGTTTAGGGGTTATTTGACACATCAAATCAGCAAGGTTGGTATTTCTTTGCATGATAGTTTCGTAAGCAGTCAATCCACTTACAAAGGTCACCTTGTTCCAGCCCTTGTACACTTCGTAGGTCATTGAATTAGTGTCATTCAAATAGGAACAAATTGCATTGAATCTACCAGCGGATAGCTCTTTATCCCGTTCACTGGCATTCCGCCCCATTGACTTGCGTTCAAATCGAGGATCTTGGTAATTAAAGTCATGAATAATCCCAGAGAGCTTTCTTGGCTGACTTTTAGCAATTTTAAAGTTAAAGCTAAGCCCTCTCAAAATATCCACTTCAGTTGCTGACACGCTTTCTTCAAGAATGTGAATACCGTTTGTGTATTCGACAATCTTCTTTACCATGAGGTTTTGGTAAAGAGGTATTGAGCATAAAGCCTTTCTCAAATCATAGTTTTCGATCTGAAAATTATAAGATGCCTCAATAAACTCTTCTGTACAGCTATCCTTTTTTCCTTTTCTTAGGATTTCATCCATACCAGCCTAGCCCTAGCCAATTTGTGACTTTTCTGTATAGCACAATATCTCATAAAACTAGCATCAACCTTTTTATTATTTGAGCTGAAAATCATTTTTCAGACAAAAGTCGCAGTTTTATTTATGCGCTATTAATGAATATTTACCAAAAGTGATTCCTGTAAATTTAGAGCGAATGTCTAACGATAACAGCCAGTTAAAAAGGCTTTGATCGAAATTTCAGGTTCCATTTTGGGGCAAAATTGGGTCCAATTTGAGTCCAAATTGGGTCTCATCAGTGACACAATTTGGTCCCAATTCAGACCTGTTTACGGTCTGTTTTGGGTCTGTTTTGGGTCGAAATCCGTTCAGGGTCCAATTTGGGTCCAAATTGGACCTAGTTTGGGTCTGTATTGGTGCTGAATCCGGTCCGTTCTGGGTCCAATTCAGACCCAAATAAGTCACAAAAACAACAATCTCATAGAAATTAAGACCAAAAGACAGATTTTCAACAAATAAAATAGAGCATTTCTGGCATTCAGGACACAAATAATTTTATTTTCAAAAATTATTTTCAAAACTTTTGACTACAAAACAGCGTTCTCATGGAAGATTTGCTCCACTCATGAAAAACAGAAGGCTTGCAAAAAAGAATACTTCACGAACACAGACAAATCAACAACTTACATCATCAATCACTATAGCCAACATAACCATTTTTGTTGGAAAATGATTTTGAATTCTTTGCAAAACCGTTGGCTAATGGATAGATTAAGTAGCCAACGAAATCAATTTCGTTGGAAAAATTGAAATTTTATGGGTTTAAAATATTATTCTACTGTAATAACATAAAAATCACACTTTACCTTTGGAGGCTTGAAATGACTAATGCTCCTAGTGACTTTGCAATAGTTCAACGCGAAAAACTCTTGATTTCGTATCAAGCTCTGAAGGGACTCGTTCTGAAGAATAATGAACTTTGTGTTTTCTATTCGAAGAGAATGCAGGATGAAATTAACAAGTTCTTCCTAGAAAATCCGAGAATAAAAATATCCTATGAAAAAGAGTTCAAAAACAGCGTGTCCCCAATCACGCTAGAGCCAAGAGATCTGCATAGAACGGCAAAGACTGTAAAAATGGACGACCCCATTCAGGTGAAAGTCATAAGGGCAAGAGTACTCATTCAACTGAGAAATAAGAATTTCCCAACTAAGCAGGATGTTATCTGGAATAAGGACACCAAAGAATACTTTGACGCTGAGTTTCAAAAAGGTCGATTAGGACTTTCTGCGGAACAATCAAAGTACGTCTCCAAAATTATTCAGGACGTAAATTACTTCAACGCCATGTTTATCGAGCATTACGACCAACTGCATAACGTCAAAACGCTTCTAGAACGAAATATTGATTTATTAGAGGGTATGTATGATTAGGCTGACTGATGAACAAGACTGCGCTGTTAAAGACACTGGTAACTCAATGATCATTGCCTGCCCCGGCGCAGGTAAAACAGCTGTCTTAATCCAAAAAGCTATCTACTTGATTGACCATTGCGGAGTTAATAGCATTCATATCGTAACTTTCACCAGAGAAAGTGCCAAAGAGCTCCAGTCAAGGATTGATGGCCAAGGTGAGTTCTATAAATCACGTGTCCACTGTTCCACCCTTCACTCAATTTGCTTGAACCACTTAAAGAAATATTGCGGACGTACTTCAATGGTTTCATCAGAAGAACAGCACACCTACATGCTTAACGCCTGGAACCAGAATTTAAAGAAAATTGAATCAATAAACCTTACCCGAAAAAATAATGCAGACGAAAAAGGGAATTGGACCAAGATTGAGTTCGAAGACTTTGAAAGGTATGTCGACAAAAGAACAAATAGCCCAATTGCTGATTCAAGTGGAATGATAACTCTCGGCAAAAATTACGATGCGAACGACTGTTTTGATGCAATGTATCAGCACTACACTACATTCATCGATAAGGAAAAATTCTCCAGTATCCAAAACGTAATTCAGACTACTGTTGACCACATGCAAAATGACCCGAATTTTCCTTTGCTCCCTACCGAACACCTATTTCTAGATGAATGCCAAGATGCAGATTCTGCTCAATTTAAGTTCTTGGCGTTACATACACTCAATGGCATAACCACTACGGTTTGCGGGGATGACGATCAAAGTCTTTACGGATTTCGTTTCGCCTTAGGCGTTAACTTGTTTAAGCAGTTCATTGCTATATGCCAGGAGTCCGGTTTAACGCAGCATAATTTAACCAAGAACTTTCGAAGTAAGGCAGAGATTGTCGATGCGTGCCAACGACTGATATCACATAACAAAGACCGCTGCGAAAAGCACATGGTTGCGTCACAAGGCGGGGGTGGAAAAGTAGAAGCGGCTACCTTCGCTAATGACGAACAGCAGCTGCAAGAGATCGTCAAAATGATTTCTGACGACAATCATTCCTCATCGATTGCTATTTTGAGTCGAACTAATAGGGAATTAGATGGAATAGAGAAGTTGCTAACTGAAGCGAAAATTGCGTACAAGCGCACTGATAGTAAAGGTTACTTCGAATCTTCCGTCTGTAAGCAATACATAGCCATTCTGACGGCATGCGCAAACAGCGATAAGAGAAGAATGGTCGCGGCCTTAGAACCGATGATTGGTTCAAAAGATGCAGCTAACGTCATTGCTGGTTGTATTGCTCAGCATGCTACCCCTAGTGGTGATGCAATTAAAAATAAGGTCAAGATATCAAGAAAGATTGTCGAAGCCCTCGGGTTCGCTTACACAAACGTCGCTGAACATGCGCTACGCTTGTTTACTCCAATCTTCATTGAAGTTTTATATCAGAAAAAAACACCGAGTTACGAGTGCATGAAGATTAAGCAGCTCAGCGAAATTTTGCTTAATTTCAGAGGTCCATTGAAGGAAAGATTGAGTGTGCTTCAGTTCGAAAAAGAGGCGAGCCAATGCCGCGTGTCGCTCATTAGTAGTCATGGTTCAAAGGGCTGTGAGTTCGATACCGTGTTTGTCATCAACTGCGACGAAAACCATTTTCCTTACATCCGAGACAATGACGAACGAGATTACGAAGTCGCTATGGAAGAAGAACGCCGGCTTTTCTTTGTCTCTATGTCACGAGCGATTAACAATCTTTACCTTTTTGTTGGCAATAACAATTCGAGTCGATTTATACACGAGGCCGGTATTGATATGAAGGATAGAACGTACCTTTAGTTTTCGCTTATAGGGAGGACACCAACAAAAAAGGAGTCTTTATGCTTTCTCATATTAACCCTAAGGATAACGCTACTGCCTTACTGCTGATTATTGGCTTTTATGTATTCACTGCAGCAAGCCTTATTCTCATAACTACATTAGGTATTCAAGTCAGTGTTTTTGTTTCTCTACTGCCATTTGCATTCATCGAAGTGTTACATTATCGAGCGCTTTGGCATAACGTGAACTTTTACAATATCAAAGCGGTTGGCACCCTTTTAGTTTTGAGCACCATTTACGCCTATCTGATGTTGGAATACAGCGTCACCAAAACGAGTCACCTTTATGTCGTATATGCCTTTGTAGTTGCAGGTGTACTCTTTGGCCATATGAGGTTTGTACTGATTAGAATGAAACAGATTAAGGAAACTCAAAAATGACAAACTCAAAGAAAAGAAACGGTTTAGCCTGGGGTCGATATTTAGGTGAATCAGTCGTTATCGTTCCACACGAACAAGCTAACCTAATGACACCTTTATTCCAGGTGCTAAATGAACCGGCCGTTATTAAGGTCGATACCTACTCAGGGTTTGCGACAATCAGCAACAACGAAGGCGAAACGTCCCGATGTAAGATTACTCATGAACCCAAAAACGGCGACTTAATCCCAGTGCTGGTTGACGACAAGTTTGGAATTCGAGTTGAACTAGACCGATTTAAAGTTAGCCTTCGCTGCTTCACAAGTGAGTATCTGGTACCTAAGCGTTTGGAAAAGGTCAAACGAGTCCCAACTGCAGACGTTCACTATGAAGAAGTTGAGCTTAATGATCTAAAAGGTATTGAGGGCTACGTAGAAGTTAACCAAAAACTACAGAACCTTAGAGCGCTCAAGCAAGATATACATACTGAAATGCACGAGAGAGGTTTAACTAAGGATCGACAATCATATCTAGGTTATGTACTTGATAAGGTGAAAGTGGATATTGAACGCTGTCAATCTGCTGAGAATGAGCTAAAAGTTACCTTGTTATCTGACTTGGAATATGCACAAAAGTTCATGGATGCAGCCCTCGTCACACTAGACCATACTGTTGTGCAAAAAATCCAAGAGAATATTGATTAACCGTCTAATTTTATTAGGCATATTGGTGAAAGAATAGGCTTTGATGTTGTTTATTTGTTAGTATTCTGCTTCATTTCAACCCTAAGGATGGAGTTATAATGAAGCATATACAATCAGTCTATTCTTTGCCTGCCCTGCTGTTATCCACCAGCACAGTATGTGCATCTACTTACTTCGACTCAAACCCATACGACATAAAGAAAGTCTACACGTCATCCAAGATAACGGTTGAAAGTAACGAATCCATAGTCCCTTTAACGGTCATTACAGATCAGGATATTGAGCGATTTGGTATTCAAAGCTTCGAACAGCTCTTCCTTCTTATTCCACAATTGAACGTTGCCTTTGACGGGACAGGGATAGATGTTTCAAACAACATTAGTACCTTAGAACCTCTGCGCATGCAGGTATTAATCGATGGGGTTGTCGCTTACGGTACTGGCGTTCTAGAAATGCACTGGGAAAAACTCCCAATATCGGTATCCCAGATTCAGCGAGTGGAAGTCGTCCACTCACCAAGCAGTTCTGTGTACGGCTCAAATGCGTTTGAAAATGTCATCAATATCATCACCAAGAAACCTCAATCAATTGGTGATCAGTTTCGTTATATTGAGCGCGGTTTTGAAAGGCGTCTATTTGGGCATTTGCTCATCAATAACCTTTACAATGAAGATGACGCATCTAACTTTCATCACAATACTGGGCTTTCAATCGACTATGTTGATAGCGATGGATATGACCATTTAAGTAGTCCGTGGGATAAGCTCTCACTCAAGGCTAGATCTGTAATGATGATTGGAGATCACCAAACATTGGATCTTACCTTGGCCTATACAGAAATGAACACAAAACACTGGGATTCATCCTGGGAAGGGCAAGCACCAAACAACTCATCGGAAGATTGGGCATTTAGACTGAATTATGAAAACCAGATTTCAGAACGGTCATTAATCAAAATCATCACTTCTGCCGATGTACAGAAAGAATCAATGAAAATGAATGCTTACTTCAACCCTTTGCTCTTCCTTGACGAAACTAGGGTTGTTGCTGAGAAATATGGCCTTGGCATTGATGATATCGGCGACATTGCCTCATTACCTGTTACACCTGAATTAATCGCATTCGCTCAGCAATACGCGCTTTGGTTAGGATTGGGCAGTCCTGTATATAACATGGACGCAGCTCTAAAGAATAACACTGAACGGTACTACACAGGCTTTGACTACCTATACAACATTAGTGATCAACTCACTTTCTCAATCTCCTCCAATGCGCGATATGAGAACTATGATACTGACTTTGCGAAAGAGAAAGACTCGGTCTACCAGCTCAACCATGCAACTGAGCTTGCTTACCATAGCCTCGACCATGACTTAATTATTCAAGCAGCTGTAATGGCCGAAAGGATTAAGGACTACGACTATGAGGCGCCCTATCGTTTAGGTTTCAACGCGGGCCTTACGAGTTCTGTTCGAGTCAGAGGCTCATACGACACCAGTTATCGATGGCCAAGCCCCTACGAAAGATTGGGATTACTGAATATTCCGATTGTGTCTGCAGAAGATAACCCGTTCAACATTGGAGGCGGATCATCTTTTGCCTTTTACCAACAGGCCAATAACACTCATTTAAAACCAGAATCAGTGAGCTCTACAAAGATCGGCTTAATCGTAGATACTCCGGGCTGGGGGCGCGGATATTCTGATTCAGTCTTTGAAATCACCGCTTATCACAATGACTATGACGATCTTATCCTTGGTACCATAAACCTTGGGAACTCATACCTTTCGAATGATGGAAGTATGTATAGAATTGGTTTAGACACGAGCCTAATTGGTGAATATGAGAATCTTTTTTACAGACTTGGCGCTTCATGGGCTCAAGACTCAAACCATGCATTTACCAGTGACATTCAGGATAATTTTGAAGAAAACGTTGAAAATTATGGTGTTTCTTCAGCCTTGGCGTATGTTATAAACGATGTCACATTAAGGGGTAAATACTTCTGGCGCTACATACCTGATCAGGCCAATCGCACAATGTATGGAACTGGAGTAAGCTATAAAGGTATTCAGGATGCTGAATTAAGTTTAGATGCCCAATACATAACTAATTCAAAAAACTGGTCGGCAAGTTTCGATAATCGACCGGATGAACTAATAATTTCTGCTGAACTGGTGTTTGATTTTTAATGAAGATAGTGAGCATTGCCTTAATTACCTCATTTTTGACAGCTTCAATCGCTGTTCAAGCAAGGCTTTACGACACTACCACCAGTTTAATTAACAATACCCTTGAATATCGTTCAACATCCAGCCGTTCGGATAGACCATGCCTAGTTATTGGGCTGTCTGAGTTAGAGAAGTTGATTGAAATTAACGTACCTTTAAATGGCTGCAATATTGTCTCCGAAGATGAACCCGAATTTTCCTCTATCCTAGAGCTGCTTGCAGAAAACTCCGTTGATGATGCTAATCCGATATCCCCTATTCCACGTTACGACAAAATTGCCGAATTCATGGACGACATCATTGGCAAGAAACGGGGCCGATTAACCGTCATCGCAAGTCCAAAAACCCATCATTTAGCCAATACCATTTCCGCTCATATACAATCCAATACAAATCTGGTTATCGACGTTCAAGTACCAAATAAAATGCAAGACTTACCAAGAGTCTTTAAACGCATTGATGGTGACGCGGTATTGATGCTGCATGATCCAGAGATATTCAGAAACCCAAAACAAATTCGATCATTTATGGAGTTAATGATCGCACGACGCACTCCGGTCATCGGTGTTTCCCCATACTTTAAAGAGCTCGGCGGCCTGATTGAAATCTCAAAACCTCTTCAACGGACATACCAAGAGGCTATTGGAATTAAAGCTGTCGACGACCGTGATTACATAGTCGAATACTGGGATACGATACCTAAAATCTTTGGCCTCGAAAAAGACCTCAAAAAATGGCGCTCTTAACTTAAAAAGCCCCCATTATGAGTCCACCAGCTCACTAAAAAACCGTTTCTCAGCAACGGGAATTACTTCGCTTATTAGTTTGTACGGAACTGATCGGGAGTAAAGACCTTATGAACTCGGCAAAAATTGTTGGTGGATGGATACTGATATTTGTCCAAACTGCCTTCCCAATATGGATAAACATCTTGAGTGCACTGATGTACTCGCAAGTAGCAAATGCCTCTCAGACATTTGATGAAAAATACAACCAGCTTCTACAGCAAGGAGCTATGGGTGCAGCTAATTCTGTTTATAACTACGATATGCCCACCCTCAACACTGATACTGACCATACACTGAACCCTGACGAATACTTCACAGACGACACCAAGAAGTACTTTAAGTCAGAAGTGCATGCGAAAGATTCAGTCACTAGCTTTAATGCTCCTAGCGGCTACACAATTGATGATTTCAATGAACAGGCTGCTACCAATCAGGGCTATATGGAAGATCCCAACTCCATCAATGAGACCCTCGTTGATGGTGACTTCTTGAATAGTGCTAATGATGTGGATTGTTCATCGGCGACTGGACATGAGAAAGATGTGTGTGAACAGCGAAACAATCGTAAGTTCTTGCTCGATTCAGCAGTTGGCAGACACAACTTTGACTCAACGGTAGACTTCGTTCTAGACGCCACGAAAGACGAACTTGATGGCACCTCCCCATTTATCCAACAAATTCTTGGAAATGACGCCTGCTCTACCGTCACAACAGGTGGCGAAGATGGCGAACCCATTTTAGTGTCGAGACAAGAATCATGTACGCGACAATATCAAACACCCACTCAAGAGTGTTTGCTTCAGCGAGATATGAAAACGGTCTTTCGAGCAACTAAAACCCTATACAAGATTGATACTCTTGTCGGAGTGAGTAACTCTCCGGTCAACTTCATTTCATGTGGTAGTGGCTGTAACTTAGCTTGGCTGGGTACCGTAGGTGATAACTACCTGGCTGGTCGATGTAAAATATATCAAGAAAACATACCTCTTCAGGTCGTAAAACCATCAGCCATCATTGACGCGAAAATTGATTACGCAAAATGGGATGACTACATGCAAATTTGGTTAGATAACCGAAAGGTATGGTCTGGCCCAAATAACAATTTTCCACCTGAAACCGGAGGTGCTTGTGAGTTAGGTACCAGTTGGTCACGAAACCCTAACACCAGCATTAAGCATATATTTCAATCGAAACGCCCGGGCGATATTCTGAGCATCAAAAACCGTGTATCAGTAACAGGTCACGGTGAGGCTTACGCTAGAGCAAGGATCACATGGCGACCGTCACAAGTTACTTGGGAGCATTGCCGAAACAATACCGGTGACAGGAAACCATTTCGCCGAATCTGTAGCGACTTCGTTCGAAATATTCAAACCCCTGCCATGTGTAGTTGGGCTCTCGCTGGCCACGGCGGTTCTACCATACGAAACTACGCGCGAAGCCTTGGGTGCAGCAACTATTTTAATGGTCTCAATAATCGACTAAACAGTGTCCATAAACAAAACAACCATGAGCCGTCCGGTAGACAAACCTGGTACGTCCCAAGCAATGTAATGGTGGGTAATACCAGCGAAGGCGCACGAAAGTCGGTCAACCCCAAATTCCTAAACTCGTGTGTCAGTATGCTCGATAAGCAGAACGTCCCTACGTCGACAAGAGGGCAGATAGAGAGAATTTACTCTAATCTTGGCCTTGATTATCGAGCGGGTAAGATTGCCGCGGCGTACAATGCCCGTCGAGTGTTATTGGAATGCCCACCTATCACCGCTGCGGCTTCGGGCGCTCCTGCTGATTTAACAGGGGAACACATCCTAGACCTACCAGTAATGGGAGCCGTCGGTACACAAAACAAAACCCGATATGAATCAGCGTTTGGCATAAACACGAACGTGACCAGACGCAATTTCAGGCTCGACCATTATCAGCCGGGTACGCATGTGCCGTGGTACTTAGATGTACATACCGATGGATTGTACGATTATGAAATCCTTGATTGGGGTAACCCCGGCAATAACTGGACGATCAAACTTAAACTCAACCTGAAATATGCCTCATTCGTTGAGGTGAAAGTTAATCTTCATGAAGTGGTGACCGCCTCCTTTAAGCCTGCGAATGATTGTCAAATCTGTCCGACATTGACCGCGTCGGTAGATGGCAAGACCTACAAAGTTCAAGGTACCGGTAAAGGGGATTGGGCAACCACCAATGGACGCGTTTCAGGCTCTTCAAACCATGTAACGGCAAACCCAAATTCTGGCCGTTGTTACTATGGATTTCAGTCAGATTCAGGAAATTGTCCGAATGGTTGGACGAAGAACCCAAATGGCTTCTGTAGCAAATCGGTCACACAGTCTTGTTCGACCAACCTTGGTCAATATGACTTTGAGCGAGAAAAGTGCCGAATTGGATACCAGGAGTTCATCAACAACCGTCTTGACGGTGATCTAACCTGCTTGCAAGAGGTGGACGCCTTTGAGACTCAACAAGGAGTGATCTTCGATAACCATCACCCTGGCTTTATGTTTATGCTGCCTTCTTGGAAGCTCACAATCGGCACAAACGACTTACCACAAAACTGCTATCAGGCTGTATTGTCGCTTGAAACCGAAGATGACGCGTTCGATAACTATGAGTGCAGCACGCTAGAAGGTAAGCAGAAAGAAGACTGTTTAAGAGGTGAAATTTGTTATCCGGGGCCAATACCGGAAGACGAAGTCTGCTACCCATTGGATACCCCGTGGTTAGACGACCCTAACGCCCCATTAACGCCAGATCACCCTGAATGTGGTGAGTATGTCGGAAACCCTAACTGTACGATTGATGAAACTCTTTCAGGCTGTATTGACTGGGTAGATGATGCGGCAGTCAGCGGTGAACGCCAATGTGTGGCAGAAGAAGTGGTCTTTAACTGTACTGAGCAAACAGGAACGATGCCGGGCACTGGGGATTCAAGCTCGCTGGTGTGTAACTCCGATATTAAGTGCCTGGGCGGTGAATGTGTGCAGGTAACAGAAGAAACCAACGGACACTTCGTGGAAGCGGCAACGGCGTTGAAAATGGTCAACGAAATGCGTTCAGGCATGAACTGTGCTGACAAAGAAGATCCAACAACGTGCCGTCTTTTCGATGGAAATATGAGCCGATGCCGCGATTACACGATGCCAGGCGCACCGGATTGTTGCTCTAAAAGCGATACTGGGGTTCCGTCTGGTGGGTGGGTTGAAAAAGCCAAACTCGGCTATGCCATGTTCCAGTTCGCTTCACATGAAATTACGACAAAGCTGATGTTTCAAGCATGGACAGGCGTAACCGGTATGTCTCAAGTGCCTGGCGCAGAGTGGGCCGGAGCGACCTATGAAACCATTGTTAACGGCGTCAATACCTACGTCACCAACCCTATTATCAGTGGATGGAACAGTTTGGCTCAATCCGCTGGCGCAGATTGGGCAACCATGGAACAAGTGACCATGAAAGGGGCTGAGGGTGCTGTTGGTACCGCTACTGGTCAAATGGCTGCCGAAGCCGGTACTGAATCCGTATTTGGTGACGGTATGGCTCAATACGCTGCAAAAGGCGTAGTTAAAGTTATGGATACTTTTGGTGGTCGAGAATTAACGAAACAGTACTTTAAAGTCGGTACTGATGGGGTGGTAGAAGGATTTACGAATGAAATGGCCAACCAAGTGGCGACTTACATTGGTAATGTTTTCACTGTGATTGGTTGGATCTACCTCGCTTATCAAATCTACAACATCCTGATTGGGCTGCTTTACGCCTGTGATGAAGAAGATGTTCAAACCGTACAGCAAAATGAAACATTGAACTGCTATCGAGTGGATAAGAGCTGCACCAGTAAGTCTTTTTGGGGTAAGTGCCTCGAATACACAGAAAGGTACTGCTGCTATGATTCTCCGTTTGCCAAGGTCTTTTATAAGCAAGCCGCCATTCAGCTGGGTGAACGTCAAGGCAAAAGCTGGGTTCAATACATGAAGGACCAATCATGTAAGGGGTTCCCATTAAGCGAAGTGACGACGTTAGATTTCGACCGAATGGATTTTACTGAATTTACCAACTTACTGATGACCCCAGGAATATTGGCTTATGATCCGAACGCAATGCCGATGGACTACAAACCGCAAGGGAAATGGTCTGATGGTGGCGCGAATACAGGGCCTGGCATGAATCAATTGAACGAGGAAGCCATTGTTCCAGGCTTGACCTTTATGGATGAAGCGCATAACGATAAACGTACAGACGTGGTTGTGAATGAGTCGGAAGAAATGATTTGGTTCGATGATCATCAATCTTCAGGTAATGTCTGTTATACAGACTGTAATGTGGGAGGTAAGACCGGCACTTTTGACTCGGACCTTGGGTTCTGCGTTGAGACTGTGGAGCAATATGCGACGCCATTGTATTCATGTACGGACCCTGACCACAATCTGGTTGGCGATAAGTGTAAGTTTCAGGTCATAGGCCCAACTTACCCAACGTGTGGACCGGGCTTTGAATTAAAAAGGGGTAAGTGCGTCGCAGACAATATCGTTCGTGAGCCGGCTATCCCATCTTGCCCGTCTGGTTATGAAGCGAATCTTGCTGAAAACCGTTGTGAGAGTTTACAGTTTGCCAATAAGTACGCGACTTGTAGTGCTCACGGTAGTGGATTCTCTATCGTCGGTGATAAGTGCGTGAAAAACGAAGTAGACGTTCAACCAATTCAGTTTGATTGTCCGTACAACTACTCGCCGAGCCCTACGTATGATCAATGTGAGCGGATTGTTGAGCACTCCCCTAATCCTGATCTGACTTGCGATAAAGGTGTGTACGATTCATTGTCAGGGAAGTGTCTAGAGCGGTTTACTAAGCCGATTGACAAGTCATGCCCGAGTCGAGATTACGTTCATGATGGCAATGGCAACTGCGTGAAAACGTCGGTACTGGAATACTACGTAGCTTTAGCTTGTCCTAGTGGGTACACCGAAAGAGATACTAAGACGTGTCAACGTCCGGGTCCCACGAGAACGCTTAATTATGGGTGTAAAGCAGGTTGGACGTTTGAGAATGGCGATTGTGTGATGAATGTGTACGAAGAGCAAGCGGTCGGTACGTTCTGTGAAAATGAAATGCTGATCTACCAACCTGGCACGCGAGATTGTCGAAAGACATACGAGACCAGCGCTGCAATTTCTTGCCCAACGGGATACGTAGAGAATCTCAATCGATGCGTCAAAAGAGAGGGCAATACTTATACCGGTAATTATGTGTGTCCGTAATTACTCGTGCTCAAAAACAAAACCCAGCCAAAAAGGCTGGGTTTTTTATGTCTGCGGTACTTAACGGTAGATCGAGCCTTTGGCAAATTCCTTGTACCAGTCCTTGGCTTGATTTTTAGATGATATTCGTACGACACGGTCATACTTCTCGTCACAAGTACGGCACGTAGACATCGTTCCCTGCCAATCCGTTGCTTCCATGATGGCCATAGAGTCAATTTGATTTATATCCGCTAATTTCCCGATATATAGAAACGATACGACTCTGTAATCACCCTCGGCGTTTTTAATGACAAGAGATGTCATACCAAGTAGGTACTCTTCTCCATCAATAGAGCAGTCATATCCGGCGGCGTACTGAGATAAAGGGCGAACGAATACTCTGGAAGCGGAATAGTTGTCGCCATCTTCAATTGGGTCGTAGTCAGCTGGCAAACATTCGATACCTTGCTGTGACAGGGCCTCAATCGTGCCATTTAACCCATTGAGAAACGCAGTCTTGGTTTTCAGATGGATTTCATGGTGCGCACTTTTTGGCTCAATGCCTTGATAGGGTTCAAGCTCATCCATTGTGTTAATGGAGGAAAAAAAGTGAGAGTTGGCTGACATATATTGCGTATTTCGTCTGTAATTGAGCTGCGCGCGATATTCGGGGCTACCCCAACTCGGGCTATCATTATTCATCACCAGCAAAGAGGCGAGGCTAAGGTTGGTGAATGAAGTAAAAAACGTGGACGCTAAGTACACTTTTTCATGGGTTTTAAAGCCTAATGTGTCCTCAATATAGACATCGCTAAACGGTTCACCAGTTTCATCAAAAGAGAGGATCAGGTGACTCGCAATGTCACCTAGCTGCTGGCTTTGCATTACCTCAAAGTAGATTTCGTCTTGTTCCCAGTCTGTGTAATCTTCCTCTTCGAACATATCGTATACCTGAGAAAGAGTTCTTGGCTGACTTGCGCAGCCTTGAATTAGGACAAACCCTAGCAATAAAATTGATTTAAAAATTGTGGTCATTATGCACCTCCTTGCAGGATTTAGACTAAACGAAAACGTCCATATTCTCGGCTGAATTGAGAACAAATCGAATCAAAGTCTCTTAAATGACACTAAACAACGCGAACTATTCGATGAATCGCCAAGTTCGTAAGCTTCCATGCCACTTCACACTCATACAGCGTTGACGTTCTTGCCTGCTCAATTCGAGTGGAAATTTCCCGTTTGAGCTGCTCATAAATGTCATAGATAAGACGATGAAACACGTCTTGCTCGGAAACGGAATTAAACAGGGCCTTCGTAGGCTTAATCATGCGCTTCATTAGTGGTTCGCTGATATCGCCCTTTTCTACCTCTAACGAGGTTATCCATAACGGGAATGGTGTCTGCGCTACATGCGTAGCAATTGCAGTGCGATCTAGTTTCTGGAAAGCTGGGCGAGTTAATTCAGCGACCAGTTGGTTATAGAGAAGAATCGCGGTGCTAAAGATCATTTCTTGAGAACGCTCTGAAAGATGATTTTGCGAGTCAGTAAACTCGTATTGTCTACCATTGAAACCGCATTCCTCTAACTTAATTTCGTTCATGTATTTGCTTACAGTCATTCGAGGGTCCTCTAAACTTCGCAAAGCATCATGTGGCTATAGCCATCTACTTCATTGGCTCTCACCAAATGGGTACTTAAATAGGATGGATTGATTAGTAAAGCCGACAATTCACTGTCGTTGTGGGCCTCGTAGCGATCGTGTACCAGCAGGTCAAACACATAACCTCGAGCAAAGAACTGCGGCGATTTGGTGTTAATCAATGTCTGATAAACCGCATTGAGTGACTCTCTCTCAAAGCCGTCTACGATGGTTGATCGCGCCAGTAACACATTGATAATCACTCTTAGATGCTCATGGAAATAAAACAGCGTGCTTTGATGCTCAGTATTATCTAGTTGCTGCTCGCACACTTGCTTTGCCTTGCTGCAAATGAATTGATGAAGCGTATTGTACTCGCCGAGTGTTAAAGACGTTTTCATTGAGTCAGTATCGAACTCGCTATAACTCATCTGAGCGCGCTCTAGCAAGTCACACAACATTATGGCAACGTCATTTTGAAGTTCTCGGTCAAACAGTTTTTGGTTGTCGATTCCAATTCTGCCAATTTTTGTCTGAATGACCGTTTCATTCGCACTCATTTCCGCTTTCCAATCTGTGGTCATCAATTCGATGAAGTCGTCCTTCACGTAGTACTTCAATAGTGAAATGACCAATTGAATCGCTTCTCTGTCTTCTTTCGAGTAAAGCTGTGCCATTACGCATCTCCTTTCTTTCGGCTTTACAAACAGTGTCCTGCAAGCTTTTAAGCCGACAATGGGTTTCGCTTATTAGGGAAAACGACAAAAGGAATGTTGAAATGAGTCGAATAGTAAAATTTCAGTCTCTAATCAGTCTGATAATTTGGGCGGTGCTTGGTCTCTCATTCTTTTCTGAAGAGCCATTGGGATTAGTCGCCGCAGCCTTATACCTAATGCTGTTGGAAGTTCTTGTTATCGCCGAAATGGATGCAGAGCGAACCCGCTTGCGCAGCGCATTGAATGAAATACGTGTTCTATTGCCTGAACTCGAAGGTAAACCAGGCAACGAAGCACTAAAGCACAGATTCGCTGATCAGTGCAGAAAATTTGAAAATAGTCACCACAAACTCTTTGGGCAACAAGAGGTGAATGCAAATGACAGCTAATACCATATTCGATCTGACATTTCGGTTTTCAAAAATCGAAAACTCCTTCGTATTCGGGATCGATAACATGACACTACATTGCCAAAATAAGAGTGGTCATGAGTTTAAGTTGTTCATCGATCGAGTGACATTGACAAAATTCAACGACGCAGGAAGTGTTTTCTCTCGTTGCCTAGAAGAGCAATGCAAATTCCACTGGTTGCCAATATTAAATATCTTCTGTAGCGAGTACCGGCTCAAACCTTTCTTTGCCCATCTTCTATGCCAACAAGAAAAAGACACGACCACACTACTCAACATCTACAGAATTGAATCGCATCCTGATGTAACACTGTTTGAACAACGCCGCGCAGTCCAATACGCTCTAAGCCAGTTGAACCCTGACGCAATGTTTTACGCCTTTGATCAGAAAGTGCCGACTGAGTACAGATTTGCCAAACACCTCGTACAAGAAAACATCCCTGTTCTCACTTTTACCGAAGATGAGCGCAATAATAAAATTGGGGAAGGTTTCGCCGGAAAAAGCATTGCTTTTTTCAACTACTACACGTTTTCTTAGGACGCTGAGTGCGGCGAACGTAAATTGTGGTGAGAAGCCAAGGTGTGAACACCTTGGCTTGTCTGGCAGGAAGTTAGGCTTTTTCACCGATCAATTCTGGGGTATCTCTGAAACGCCCAAATCGGGCATGCTGAAGACTGCCATCAGTCGTCATTTCTTGCGCAACCAATTCCACTTTTCTATTCATGAATTTGTCTTGGTTGGCATAAATTTCATCACGCAGTTCGTTACTAAATCCACCGCCGCAATATACGGTCTTTCCGTTATCTTCAAGTAGAACCCCAATTCTACCCAATGTGTTTTCTAGCTCTTTGCCCTTGTCGCCAGCCAAAATTTCCGTAATTGTTCCATCAAACGTTTTCACAGATTTCAGCTTCAACCATGAATCATTTTTACTAAAGAGATAGGGTTCATTAGGGTTCTTGACCATCACCCCTTCGCCTCCTGCGTAGATTATGCCATTGGCAATATCAAAGATTTCTGACTCACTGTTTACAAACCATGTTTTAACGATATCGCAAAAGCCCGTCAGCTCAGGTGCACAATTTAACTCTGACACAGCTTGTTTGAGACGCTGATAGCGGATTTTGGTCGCAGTCGGTTCTCGTTCAGCACCAGCTGTAAATGAACGGTCACAAAAGTAATCAAACGCTCGAAACTTAATGTTTGTTTCCACTTCCCCTTCACGCTTATGGCCTAACGCAGATGCCGCCTCTTGCAATGTACCCACTTCGTCGCCATGAAAGTACACGCCCTCACCGTCGATCCAAATTGTTGTTGAATCCGCGAGTCTTGGGTCAATAAATTTGAGCAGCATAGCAAGCATCAACATTGGTCTGCGCAAGTGGGAAACTGTGATGATGGGGTTGCCTGTGTAAGTGAAAAAGGAAACGGATTGATCATCGAGATTGCACGATGCCAGTACACGCCATCCGTTCTCTTTCATCTGCACGATTGTTTCATCACCTAGTAGGGGGTTAAGAGCCCAATTCGAATATAAGGATGACGTGTAAGTTTTGCCCTTTTGCACTTGAAATATAGGGATTAATCGAGGGAAAATTTCGTTGGTGGCTGTCACGCCAACGCCGCAACCCGTTGATTTCTTAAGGCATAGCTGAATGAAGCGGTGTAACTCCGGTGATGAATCTGAGCTAAATGACTCCAACGCACGCTTTGCAGCATTGCCCGACAGCTCACGGCTTGCCAACTTATCCAGTAGCTCGAATGTCTCATCATCCCCTATATCTGACTCCATAGCGCCGCTGTGTGGAGGAAGTTTAGCAGCACCAACGCCATAGTTTATTTTGGGGTCGAGCAAGTAACGTAAGCCTTTTTGACCGACTGTGTCTAACTCCGATAAGAGTTCCTTTTTGGCGTTAATGCCCTTTAAACCGTTTGCTTTTACAAGTGATGTCACGAGATTCTGGATTGACATAATGAAGTTCTCCCTTTCTGTTGTTAAAACAATAAAGGGAGTATTAGAGCCGACAACTTTGTGACTTATGGCTTTGAGTGTCAGTAGCTAATCAAAATCGTAAGTTATGAAGCGAGAAGAAGAGGAACCGACTTATCAGTGATTTGCAAATTCTTGGTAAAAGCAGGTAACGCAATTTCTGGTGAAATGTCTAACTCATCAGCCGCTTCATAACCATTTTTAATCCACCCTCTTAATCGCCCGTTTTCAATGTTTAAGTCGCATATAAACGATTGTGCAAATCTCAAATGGACGTTCCCGTTTTGAAACGCACGACAATCAAAGAGTAGTTCTTGTTTCCCTGTCGTGTGATTGTGATAAAAGAACTCATGTTTTACGTTTGATGCCCAGTGAAGCGAGTCAGGCCTTTCAACCTTTGATATGTCATAGCCTAGATTAGAAGCTACGGTAATAATGTCGTTCAAGAAGTTCAAGCAACGGCTCTCAAGGCCACACGCAGGTGAGCGCCCCCATGTATCAACTTTAATTCCTCCCACTTTTGAAACAACGATACGAAGGTCAAGCTTATACCTGTCGAGGCCATCAGGTGTTCGTGAGTAACGCCACTCTTCTTTTCCGAACGTGCGCTCATTTGAGCGATACAATGTAATGTTCGCATGACCCGTCATTGTGTCGAAAAGGTCAATCAATTGATCATCAAAGTAAGAATTGGCATTTTTGATCGCCCATATAATGATTGAATAGGCATTCTGAGCGTTAAAATCAACACTGGTTTGATTAAAGAGTTCTTCAAGCATTTGTTGTCGGGAGTTTGTTGTTAACTTGTCCAATATGACGCCCATGTTGTCAAAAAGCTCTTGCCAATAGAGGTTTTTCAACGATGCGATCTTGTTTTTTAGCCCCTCCTGTACGTTTTCGATACTCACGTTCAGCTCCTTAAGTAAATCGGCATCAACGCGATTTAACATCAAATACGTATCCATGATTTGCTTCATTTCTCGGTGGTATAACAATTCAAGGGTTTTAACTAATCCTTCGTTCTTTATGAGCTCGTTGCTGTGGGAAACCTGCTCTTTCATACGCTCAGCCATGCTTGCTTTGCGCTGGAACTCCTCTTGTTTGGTTTCATGTGTGCTGACCTTAAAGTGCTTAGAAAACCAAAGTGAAAAAGGGTCAACGCTCATATTGTTGTCATCATAATGACGATAACTTTTACGCCCCGATTTTAGATCGATTTTTACAATATCAACTTTCGCACGCGCTCGGCGGTCAGCCTCTAAAAAGTCACCCGAATAAATGACATTAGATATGGCTTTACGTGCCTTTATTGCATCACTGATCACATCTGAGTTTTTCCAGCGTTGAGGAATAACGAGGTAAATATACTCGGCGTTCGCTTCAAGAATGATTTTCTCAGCCCATTGAGTAAATAGGCTATAAGGGGGATTTGAAAAGATCACATTTGCTGACTTGTCTATCAAAGTGTTTGATTCAAAATCTGAACCCACTACATAAATGCCTTTATCCATCTCCTTGATGAGTCGCTGTGATTTTTCGATCGCAAACTTTTTACCGACCGTTAAAGCCTCCAGAGCTGAACCAGTGCCAGCGCCAATATCAAGAACGCTGCATCGGGGGTATTTCGTCTCATCACAACCGGTATCATAAATTTCTAGCATATCGGTTCGAACTGCAGCCAACATTTCGCTCGTGGTTGGATAAAACTCAAAATCCTCATTAGCTGCTTTAAGGTCTTCTACTAGTGCCGTTACACCCATTGTTCAGGTCCTTTGATTGGTTCAGATAATCAAAAATTTACAGCGAGTAAAGCGCCCGACAATCCTCTTGCTCTTTTCGCTTATAGCTTCAAGCGAATATGCGTTACCCAATATCGACAAAACTACAGATAGAGAGAAACCTGAATGACAATGACCAGTGCAGAAGTAAGCCTACTTATTTCAAGTGCCTACACAAGAGACCGCAACAAACCGCAGCTTGTCGCTTTTAAAGAGATATTAAGAACGTCACGAAAGTACGGATTCCCGATTGTGTATGCTCTTTCAGACAAGAGCAAAGATGAACAAATTAGGTTGGGAGCGAAGATGTTGCTGTCAGTCAGCAAGTCCTGGCCGTTGGAAGATGTGCCTGATAATCTAGATGTGAATTTGGGCTCAAATCTTTATAACGACGCTGAATTTTTGATTAATATTGCCCTTTCAAATACAAAAGGCTAAACGGATTAAGTGATCTGTCCAAGCCGTATAAATGACCATAACGGGTACTGTTCATTCGTACCCGTTTCTCCACCTAGTTATCGTCAGAACCATGAAGCCCTTACGCTAGATTAGAGGCTACTTACATGCAAAGATTGCATCGGTGTACCATGTCTCGCCATCGTTTTTCGGTGACGTGTTCAAAAGAAATGGGAACTCCCTTTCTTCTTCAATATTGATCAGATAACCGACTCTTCCCATTTCATCTTTTACTTTAATTCGTGTTTTCACTTGAGTGCTCCTTATAGCCATTAGCGGCGAATCTCTTGGTCGTTCAGTGACAAATCGGGTAGCGAAATCTCATAACCTAAGGTTTGAGCAACGTAGCAGCGCATTGCAGCAATCAAATACGTTTCACCAGTAATTTGAGGGTCACTCGTTGTCCAGTTTGGGTTATCGGCGCTAGGGGCGATTGTCGAAATTCGGTGAGTGTTTATGATGTTTCCGCCTAAGTTTCCATCCGTCGAAGGGCTGTAACCGCTTCCAATTAAATTGCATTGGCCATCCTCTCGGCGGTCATACCATACCCAAAATCCAGCTTGTGAGGGTGTCGGTGAGTAACTGCTGAAACCCATAGGGTCACAACGAATATCCTCTCCCTGCGCAACAGCGACAGCGTAATCGAGGGCAGAGTTTGATAGTTCATTAGGGTGCATGGCGTGTCTCCTTTATTTAGTCAGTTTCAAACATAACCATTGGATGCCCGATCGCTTTACTCGGGCAGACTAAAGGAATGGTAATAGGCGCAAAGCAGCCGACAATCTTGAACAGCTCATCGACTAATCTGCAAGGGCCAAATTTAACGAAATAGCCGCCCATACGAGCGGCTTTGATACTGTATTCAACGAATGTTCGCTTGAAGAGTTGTACTGAGGCTACTTCTTCTTAAGCTTTGAGAGGATTTCTACAGTAGAAAGCCCCGACTCTAACAAGTAATCAATCTGATCGTTGAGCCCGCTATCGCACACTTTCGATGCCTTCGTAATCGCAGCGTTGTGCACGAGACTATTGAGCACTTGAGTGTCGAAATCCGGTGATTGGTTTAATAA
Source organism: Vibrio penaeicida (assembly GCF_019977755.1). Lineage (NCBI taxonomy): Bacteria > Pseudomonadati > Pseudomonadota > Gammaproteobacteria > Vibrionales > Vibrionaceae > Vibrio > Vibrio penaeicida. Next base: position 249,586 of record NZ_AP025146.1, read on the forward strand.
TACGATTAGGTTTACCCTTTCCATGTGATGCTTCCTTGGTGTTACTTTCTTATCTGTCGGTTTTAGCTTGATGTCATGCCACATTGAGGCTTTGACAATATGAGAAATTGGCCTCGACTAACGCCTTGGCTAACGGCGGCGGTACACTGTTACCGCACCTCTCTCTCTGACTAGCTTGACTGAACTTATTCCCCTTTGAGTCCTGATCAATAATGTAGTTTTCTTTGAAACCTTGAGCATTGAACAGCTCTCGTGGAGAGAGAAAACGCATGCCTACATCAACGAGCATATATAGTTCGCCCTTGATTTTGACTATTCCAAACTGGTCATTTTTTGTAAAGCAAGTCATTGGTTTGGTTAATAAATTTGCGCGTTGGTCATCATTAACCTTAATGAGTAGTGTACGACATTCGGACATATGATTACCGGTGCAAATTGTATGCAAAGGTGAATCAAGAACATGCCCCAGATTGGTACCCTTAAACTTCACAAGATGGCTAACAACCAACACTTCATTGTTCTCTGATATGACATTCCCCAATGGGTCGAATTTCTGTTGGCCGTCAATTGATATAGAACCTCCTGTTCTGGCCTTGTACTGCACCTTACCTTCTGTAGTTTCAGCAATAAAAGAAACCGACTGATCATCAGGAACAATAAATGGGTCTGGATGTTCAACAATGAATCGCTGAAACCCTTTAGCTAACCTAATCATGGTTTTTTTCACCAACGGTTTTTTTCGGTTAAAAATGGACTTAACTGGTAAGCTCCAATCAACAATATTGGCGGTGTTTTTATATGGGAGTAATCCATTTCCATGTGTCGGCTTTGGCCAACAAATTGGGAAGCCGTCATTGCGAGCGACAATAAAGAGCCTCTGTCGATGTGTCGGTGCGCCGTATTCATGCGCCTTTAAAATCTCATGCTCAAGGTCATACCCTAGCCCTTTCTCAAGCTTGTCATAATGAGCAAACTCAGGGCCAAGAGACTCCCTGATCTCTTCCCATGCCGGATGCGATTTATTCAGACCGGTAGTGAGAGCGTCAATGAACGCCTGAAACGTCTCACCTTCCTTTTCCTTAATTGGACGCCACTTTCCTTGCTCGAACTCTTCAACAGGGCCCCACTTTCTGAGTTCCTCGACATTCTCCATGTGTATGACTCTCACTGGTACCATCGCGGCCCACTTCAATACCGACCAACTTAAACAACGAATGTTCTTATCAACAGGCCGATTACCTGCCGCACGACTGTGATGTTTGCAATCAGGTGAAGCCCAAAGCAAACCAACGGGTCTCCCTTTTGTTGTTTCCAGTGGGCACACATCAAAGATGGATTCACAGTAATGGTCAGTATGTGGGTGGTTTACTTTATGAAGTTCAATCGCGCTTTTGGAGTGGTTAATCGCAATATCAACAGAGCGATTTAATCCATCCGAAATGCCGATACTTGCCCCTCCGCCACCAGCGTATTGATCGACGATAATCTCGTTTACTCTAAGCAATGTTGCTCCCTCTTCTAGCACTTTGCCAATAAAGGTAATGCTTGTATTGATGCCGACAACTGACATAGCGGTTACTCTATTGGCTCTAGAAGAGTGAAATACAAAGGCTCTACCCCACCGAACTCTCCGGGCACTACAAACTTGATGATGCGCCCATCATCTATCAGGTTGAAATAAGTACTGTATGCAGGGAAGAGCCCTTTATGGCCAGAAACGTTTTGATAACTAATCCAGCCATCTTTAACTTCGTATTGGGCAGAAGCTTCTATCTTAAAGTCCAAGGTTTGCGGAGGAAAAAGGTTATAGCCTTTAAACGAGGATACGGTTTCCGCTGTGCCATCCTCAAACTTAACTTGTACATTGATGTCTACACGCATCGTACCGTCAAAAGCCTCGTACTGAGCTCCGTAGATGCCGTTGGGTAAGGCATCATCATGGTGATGGTTGTAGGTTTTAATGTGTTCAACTACGGATTGAGTCGCCGGTTTCGGTTGTAGGAAAGAGTCAGCTGCGTATTCAGAGACATCTACGCAGCCGACTGCACTTAGGCATGCGATAGACAGTAATAATTGTTTGATCATGTGGTAGTCCTCAGTTATGTACGCAGACATAAGCGAAAACCATTTTGCTCTTCGTCGTATTACTTGTACCCGATAAAGCACTCTTCATTAATCAACTGGTATTGTTCATTGTTCAACTTTCGTTTTCTCAATGTCAAAACACCAGAAAAGCAATCATTGTTACGGGATAGCTCAATGCACGCGTTCGTCCCAAAGAGATCGAAGCTGTGAACAAAATTTATATGCTCGACCAAGCATGTTTTAAGCTTCTTAACTGCCAATTCATCCATATGACGCACCAACCGAGACACGGTAATGACTTTTCCCACGATAAAGACATTCGAACACAGCTTGTTGGAATATACAGTTCCATTGGATTCATGATTGATACACTTTTCTATGAATCGGTTAGAAAACTGAGCTTTTGATGCGAGGCCCTGATACTTATTTAGCAACTTCACTCGCTCAGTCTCTTTTTTGACCTTCACCTCAGTATCGGTCGGCCTTTTCTGTATGACGACCGCGACCGGTTTCACAGTCATCGGGGTTGTTTGGGTTTTGTTTCTTCCTTCAAAGATCATCACTCGCTTTGATTCCAGCACGAACCGACGGGTATTTCCGTCAGGAAACACCAGTCGATGCAATATGCTGTCTTTGCTAAGAGAATGAAGCTCGCTAACAATGCCCTTCAACGATTTCGCCTGAATTTGAATAGTGCGCTTACGCTGCATGACTTTTCTCGCCTTGTTTTCTCATTGCGGCGAGCTCTTGCTCTACCTTTTTAAGCTCGTCTGGCAAATCAAGCCCCATCTGAGTGAGTAATAGGGCTGCAACCGCTTTTCTGTTGAAGGCTTTATCTTCGAATCGGCGGCGTAAATTCAAGCAGCGACCAAGGTACTCAGGGTTATCGATACTAAAATCCAATTGATCTACATTTTGTACAAGTGCGCTCCACTCATACCCATGAAGTCGATAGATTGCCAATGTTTTGGCAACGTATCCCAGTGCTTTTAAGCAGACTGCGGTGCACAAGATGGTTTCTTTCTTGGTCCGATTTAGCGTCTCAATATCGCCGAATAGACCATTAAATTGCTTGTTGACTCTCAAGTAGCCAAAAAACGTACTCACAAACTCAATCCAAATAGTCCGTTTATTTTGGTCAATCAGTAGCTTGTCAGCCGACTTCGTTGTGGTGCCAGTTAGCGTTTTATAAAACTCAATCATTTGATTCAGAGTATAAATGCAGTCTCCATCTACGAGTTCACCCTTATTGGTTACGGACGCTTTCGTAAAATCGACCAGTGGGCTCAACCACTCGATTCTATTAATCGAGTTCTTGACGATTGTGTTAAGCGCCGAGCGGTTATCCATAGCACTGACAATGCTCTTGTTAGGTTTGCTAATAGAGCTGTTCAAGTCACAGAACACCTGCATGTCCTCATCAATACCGAGTGACTTCACAATCTTTACATCAACAAAGTCCTTTGACAGATCAACCGAGTCGATAGAGAGCTCGAACCCGCGATATCGCCCTTGGCCATCCGTTAGATAGCGGAAGCAATCCGCCTTGATTGTCAGTGTCACGACATTTTCAATGGCCGTCGGTTTAACGTCAAAGTCTTCTGTAATTGCCACCAGCTGTGGAAACAAATACAGATCATTCTCTTTGATGTAATTGGCAATGTTGTTCTCACGAGCCTTTGTCAGCTCACGCTGAATGCGAATAGCGGCACCTTTGTGTGCCAGTTGTGGGACTAAACTGAAATGGCGAAGGAGTTGTTCGACAGGCACCTTAGCGCTGTATGTAACGCGTCCACCCTCCTTGCCTTCCAGACAGGTTAATTGCAGATCTGAATCTGACTTGAGCTCTTGATACATGCCTAGCAGTTCAGCGATTTGTTGGTCGGTGTATTCAGTTTTCATGCGATAGATTCCTCTTGGTTGATGTACTTATCATCATCAACCAAGAGTGGAAGCCGACAATTAACAGCTACAAACGTAAGTTTGACCAATCGATTGAAGCGAGGTTTCCACTGAAATTGATGCTCGCCTTGGTTTTAGCGTCCTCTGTTAATGTTCTCACCCATGCCACAGCCTTGTTCAACTCGGTCTCAATGTCAGCAGTATTCGATTCGAGGAGCATTCGATAAACCACTAGCTTCGAATGGCACATATTGGTTTTCTGACCAAGCTGGCGCACTAATTCGAACCCGTCTTCAACACTTTGAGTAAATAAGTCGCGCCCTACTTGTTCAAGGTTTGTTTCAGTCACAGGGCAGCGATACTCACGGTCTGAGCGGAAGTAAGAACTGAACACAGAACTTGATGTGAAATGGCGCTTAATCATGCGTAAGTAAGCCACACTCGTCTCCTTAAGCAAGTCAAAGCGTCGTTCATCGAAAGCTTTTACACCATGTCTGAGCAGGATTTCAGAAACAACTATATCTAATATCGACTCAGTGATGTAATTGCCGTGATTGGCATGCATTTGGTTCATCAGCTCTATCTGAAATGTAGCTTCATCAGACGCTCGTAGCGCTTGCTGCTTTAGTACCTTTTGTCGAGATTGGCTTCGCTTTGCTCTAATTTCCAGTAGATTTTCTGCTTTGAACGATCGGTACTCGTTCATGGACATCAACGAAACGATTTGCGTATTTTTCGGGGCCTTACGTTGATGGAACATCTCGACCAGTTGCTCATTACTAAGGCTATGTAGCCCTACACTTCTAAAGTAATTAGTTCTAGACATAATGCGCAATGAAGAGAGCTTCGCACTGCGCGAAAGGCTCAAGATTCCCGTTTCGGTAAGCCAGTTGAACGCCTGAGTTGAAGATGGAATAAACATCGTTCCGTGTAATTCCTCATTCATCTTTATTTCTGCGCGCCACTGCTTTCTGAGTCGAGGAAGTTCAAATTGCATGATCTCAAAGTACTGGTTTAGGTCCACTTCGAAGCGCTCATCACTCATCGAAGAAAATTCGATAGCCTCAAGAACGGGCTCTTTGATGTGGTGCGGAGCGAAACCCATCACAGTCCTGCTGGTGGACTCTTCAAGCACTGACGTCTCTGGGCGCGCTTTGAACGCATACGAATTGACGCGGCTAGTAGCGCGCTCAATCTTTCCTTTTCTTCTCAGTAGTCGACGCTCACTGCGCTCCTTTCTAGATTTGCGTTGTCGCGATGCTTCTCCACTGATGCTGAACAGTGGTACTGGTACTAGCCCCTGAACCGATAGATAACCATTGTTCACCTGAGTAAGATATTCCGGCAATAGGCGCTTAACGTCACGCTCTAAGAATCTGGTACGAACGAAAGTATCTTGGACTTGGCAGTTCATTTCTCGGTCGAAGCCTAACTGAGACAATTCAGAGTTAAACTCAGGGTTGTAGCTTTCAAAAGGCACACTCGGGATCGCCATGATTGGATCAGGTATTTTCGATTCAACCATTTTGTCGAGATCAACATTCGGGTAAGGGATACGTTCCCCCCCTTGAACCGCCAAATACACCATAAGGCCGTGGAACTTTGGCAAGGCAATGCCATCTCGTGCATGGATTCCTGACAGATAGACAGCGAGTTCAAGGTTGATAGGCTCTATCAAAGGTTGGGTAGCGAATGATGTGTAAACTTCAATCAGCTCAGACTTGTCTTGAGCAGACAGGCTATCATCCGATTGTATTTCAGAAATCGTAATATCTTCATGAGCGCGGCCGTTCTCAACAAGCGTTTTAAACTCTTGTGCACGTTTCTTCTCATCAAATGTCAACATCGATAGGTACCAAATCATGGTAGATAATATTTCGCCGCTAGGGGAGTTTGGCTGTAAGCAGATTGATTCACCGTTACTGTAGTCAATCGCTTTTGAAAGAAAGCTACGATATTGGATATCGCTACTTATAAATTGAAGCCAGTTACGTACTTTGTTCGAGTTCAGGGAATAAGCGCGATGACGGGCCATTTGAGCTGCAGATTCGCCCGATTTATCACGAGTAGATTTAAGGCAAACAAAACAGCCTGTTCTAGCCGAACCTCCACAAGCACCCGGCGATTCGCCTTGCGTTGTCTTGGCTGTAGTCGGGCAAGCACCCTTCTGGCTTGAGTCTTTGTAAAGATGGTATAGGAAGGTGTGAGAGCAATACCCCATAATGTCATATTCGGATTGAGTCATTGATCGGCCACCGAGGGGGTTGGCCATTTTGATGAGACTCCATACCTCATCGTCACTCATATCCTGAATTGGACAAAACACCAGTTGCTCGTTATCAATCAGCTCTTCAGCGGTACGTGACGGCGTGAATTTTTTTACACTGGCACTACGGCGAGCACTTTCCTGATGACGGGAGCCAAGAAGGGTTACTATTTCTTGGTTTGGGTACTTTTCTTGGAGCGATTTTTCGACAATGGCCGCGGTGTCAATTTTCATAATGATTGAACAATCGCTGTTACTTTTTGCATTACATAGAATCTTTAGCCCTGACGCATAGAGCGCGGCCCACTGGCTTGCCAATGGCGGTTTGCCTATATTGAGCTCAAGATTAACCCCCAATGCTTCACAGGTCTTCTTGAGGCCTCTGACAGAATGAAGGCAGTTTAAAACCACAAGTGGATTTTCCACACCAGTATCGATGCTGTGCACGATAAACGGTGTATCTTTGTCGATTTTGCCCTCTTTAATTAGCTCTACATGAGCTTGTAGCGCCGACATAACAACGACTTTGGAATCTTTAGCAAAGGAGGTTGCACAAGTTGTTAGATAGCTGAGCTTAATGATTTTAATCTCGTCGACTGCTTTACGAAAAAGGCTGTAAGCGCGACCATGTAGCGCCTTTCTCTCGCTCTCAGCGTCAAAGCTAGTCACGTTAAGTTCGTTGGTATTGATGTTGATCAGAAGCTCAGCAGGTATGTTCATGTCGTTAATGCTCTTGTTGTGGCTTATGAGTATTAAAACCTGACTCTATAAGCCGACAAGGGCGGCATTAACTGGGTAAGCGTCTTTTCTTGATGACAGGACGTTTTGCCAATTCACGCTTCATATTTCGGCGACACATATCGATTAACCCTTTAGCAGTCGTTGTTGGTGCTTGACTAGCAATGAACCGTAATACTGCTAGATAGAATCCGGTACCAATTCGTTTAGCTAAGTAGGCATCCATCAGAACACTGATCTGAGTTTGATAGTCGATAGAATTAGAGAAGCGCTTGCCATGGACGTTTGTCTGCATAGCTCTTTGGATAACGATCAGCCGATGCGTGCTCTCAAGTTGAGACACAGGAAAAGTAATGAGACGCCCCATTACGGCCTGATAGCGGTTGTTAAGCGTCACTTGATATCAAATCCGAGATGATAGAAACGATGCCCCATTGGGTTTCTTGCTAGATGTTCTCTCATGATGTTGCTCCTTTGCAAAATCGTAGTGTTGAGCTTGAATATGGCAGTGTCGAGTTGGCTCATCAAAACCAACTCGACTTCGTATCTAGAGGCGTTTGCCCTCCTCAAGCTGCCAAACAAAGATCACGTTAAGATCTAGGTTCAAATAAAGTCGAGCATCAGAAATGTACACCTCAATGGCATTGAAACTAATATGGCTAAGCGCCGCATCAATCGCGCCGGAGCAGTACACCAAAGCTGGCTCAACAAATAATCTGTCGCCGCTGTGCGTATCGATGAGACGGACAAGAACGCCCTCTTGTTGCAACCAACTTTGCCAATCTTTCCCCTGATAACTGAAATCCGCTACGCGTTGACCGTTTTGGCCACTTGAAAGAAGACTGCCAACGTTTTCTTTGAAACAGTCTTTATCTGCGCATAGTTTGTCATACATAGTTTTGTCTCCATTTAAGTCACAATGTAAATCGTACTTGCGACCATGAAGCCGACAATTACGGCTTACGGATCAGAAAGTGATATTCACCATTTTCAACATGTTGGCTGAGTAGCTCCCACTCAAGCTGATGAACCATGTGAGAAATTCTCTCAGTCGACAATGGCTCACAAGTGATGACATGCGCCACGCAATCGCTCGCGATTTCCCTGAAAATAAAACGGCGAACAACGACCGTTAAATCAGGGCATTTGACCGATTTGGCATCGAGTTGTTTAAGCTTCATTTCAGCTCCTTAGGCAGCAGTTTCAGTAATTCCTCCATCTCGCTCGAGCTCGGCGTTGATTTGCAATGCGACATCAAACTCCAAATCGTGACTCGATGGGTTGCAGGCACAAGCTCCCGGGCATAAGGGAGCGGCATGCGAATGCGACCCTTGCAATGAAAACCGAGATACGCGACCAACATGCCAAGTGTGTTAAATACTCGTTTCGAGTCGAGTCCCAGTTCAGGTGACAGTTGAATTGACTTGAAATGATTGTGATATTTGCCGGGAATATGCTTTATCAAATTCTTCAGTTCGCAGTTCGGAGCGAATTGGTCATTTTCGGCTGCAGTTTGGTTTGATGGTTCTTTTAAGCTTTCCATATGGTTTCTCCTTCTATAGAAACATCATCCCCCAGCAAGCTAAGCCGACAATTAGGTACGGCCCCGAAACCTAGAACTCATCCTTATGGACAAACTTTTGTCTGTAGTCCCTATTCTGGGCAAAGTTTATTGTTTGAAAATCGACATAAAACTGAAATTCTGGTGAAACTGTGAGACGAACGAACAAAGCACCGAACAGTTTGTTCGTTTGTTCGGTGACAAATTCGACTGCTGAATCTATAATTGCCGTCAAACCTACCCACACCATACAAAGTGACCTCATGACAAACTCGACCCAAGACGCAACCAAACAAGATTACGAGGAGCGATTATTTAAGATCGCAGACACCATGGTTCAGAACGGCGAGAAGGTCACGATCCGTTCAATATTGGACAAATTCCCCGACATAAACTCCACTTCGACATTGTCTCCGGCATACACTAAATGGCGTGAAGCTCAGCGTGAACAGATAAACTCCATTAACAATCGTCTGTCATTTAGCCCATCGTTTAATTCAGCCCTTATCGCCGAAGTCTCACGCCTGTTAGATGCAGAAAAAGCATTATTGGAATCAGATAGAGCTGACCTTGAGGACCAAGTCGGGATTCTCCATAGAGAACTAAGCATTCAAGCTGATAAGTTCAAGGAAGCAGTGGACACGATTAACGCTCTGAAAAGAGAAAACTCTGATCAGAGAGCTGAGCTGCAGCTGTCAGCGAAGCAAATTGGCGAACTGCGTGAAGCCCATGCTCAAGAGCTTCAGAAAAAAGAAGAACAGCATAAACAGCAAATCGAAGAAAAAGAGCAACTCTTCAGCCAGAAGTTAGAGGAAAAAGAGTCGTTAATCATTCGACATGAAGCCAAAATCGAAAGTCTGAATGAGGCCAATCAGCACAACTCATCAGAAGCCTCAAAATACAAAGTCCTTGAAGGTCAGGCTAGAGAACAATTGGTTGCTGCCAATGAAGAAAAGCAAACCCTTCAGGAACAACTAAAAGTGTTACCAGATCTACGTTCTGAGCTGAATGTAGAAAAGGCACTCAAAACGAGTAAACAAGACGCGCTGACTGCCCTGCAAGGCCGTTATGACACGTTGCAAGAACAAAGTGTACAGCTCAATTCACAACTAGAAGTCAACCGCTCTAAGCTGGAAACCTACGATCAGAAAGTTCAAGAGCTCTCCAACCTATCGAAGCTTCTCAATGACGCTCAGAATCAAATATCTACCCTGTCCACATCTGAGCGAGCAATGGTTCAAGATATGAAAGAAATGCAGTTAGAACTGAACCGCCGAGAGTATGCGCAGCAAGAAAATGCCAATTTACGAGGGGAGTTGAATGCGACTAGGGAGCAGCTGAATAACTCAGTGAAACAAATCACTAGCCTTACGCAGCAACTTAACAAAAATTCGGATTAAAAAAACTCGCCATTCCAACTGAAATGGCGAGTCTGGTGTTGAGCTTTGTCTGAGTTCTACATTGATCAAGGCATACTTCTAGTCGAATGATAAAACAGAGATTCGATGGTCGCTAACTTCCCCTGGCATATCAACATTGTAGAAGTCAGCGTTAGTGACCCCTGAATCTACTAGTACATGGTCAATCAACTGCTGCTTGCCACGATATACGTAAGAGTAGTCTTCGGCACTTGCCCATTGGACCAAATTAGGCGCACTATCATTGCTACCCATCAATGAGGCAAGGGTGGCCGATTCAGGGGTATCATTCATATCCCCCATAACGATCACTCGATCGTATTTTGGTTGATTTTTAGTGACGGCTTTTCTAATCGCTTCGGCTTGAGCAACTCGTTTTGCATCCTTTTTCTTACTGTTGTGTCTTTTCGAAATTAAATGCGTTGCCACAACGTAATATGAGTCATCCCCATCCATTAAGCCGACAGCCAATACCTTCGATGGTCGTACTTGCTTCTTAGTTTCAGTCGAAATCGCGTAGGTTTTTGGGTTGGTACTAACCGTTCCCTCCATAACGCGGTACTTTGTCAAAATTGCGATATCTTGTGACGTGAACGTATCGCGGCTTTTCTTAAATACGTATTGGTACTCTGGCAAGAGACTCGTTAGATCTTTCGCAATGTGCTCCCCCTCAATTTCGAGAAGCGACACAATATCAGCATCTAGATCAGTGATTTTTTTGGCGATTAGCTTTAATTCGCTGCGGTATTCAACTTCTGTTGGCGGTGGGCGATTGCCATCCTCTGTGCCAACCACTCGCCCCTCATGTGGAGAGACATGATCCCAAAGCCATTCGGTGTTAATCGTTGCTATTGTTGCTGCGTTGAGCTGCCAGGAAAACACACAGGCCATAATCGGTAATAAGCGGTTCATCATTTCCTCCTAATTGAATAGAAATTAAAACGGTTTTGTCAGTCCCTATTAAGTAGGGAGTAGGAACAGAAGCAGCGAGTAAGAAATAAAGACAGCATCAAAGACCCATACTGCTTTGCGAGCTTTATCGAACTGATTTTGTCTTTGAAAATGGCACTTCACCCAAAACAGGAGGTTAATGCCTACTAGAAACGCCACAATTGAGAAAAAGTGAATGTTCCATTCCCATTGCTTATCCATAGCGCCTAAAGCAACTTTAGTTAGCGAAAGAACCCCAACTGGCACTACCACCAGAAGCATATAAAATGGGTAGGGCAACTTTTGCCTAAGCATATTTATCGTTTCAAGAAACTTCATATTCTTACTCCCGACTGAAGTCCATGTTATCTAATAGCGAAACAATATTTAGTTGGCCGACCATGAATCCCGACAAAGGCTGTTTGATAGCCGTTCGTGCGCGATTTACCAATTTCATTGCTATTTTTTGTTCGTAGCTATCACTGCCGATACTTAAGGTAGAAATCCAATTATTCATCCCCCATGCTATCGACTGTTTAATGATCGATTGATGGCAAGCAATCGACTTGTGCATGAGATTGAGGTTGAAGAAGTCAGCTCCTGCTTGCTCTCCTTTGATGAAAAAGGGATCAAGCTTATTCCTAAGCGGTAAGCTTGCGTTAATGCCAGTGAGTGGATTTAGGCTCGGTTTAAATGGCAGTTTGGAATGACAGTAATTCTGTGCTTGTGACACGATGTATATCAATTTATTGAGCTTTACCATTCGAGGTAAAACCACCTTATGTTGCGCGAGTAACTGTCCATAAGCCTCACGATTGTTGTTTAGGAGCATCTTGCCTTTGCGTTCATCCAAATCCGAAAGCTGGTTGCTCAACTGTTCCTTATAGATCCCCAAGCTCACTCTCAGCTTGCCAAGGTGTTGAGCCGCAAGCCAGTAATTAAAGTAACGACTCGCTCTTTCAGTGGCTTGGCTCAGTCGCATTTGGAACCCGCAAGCGAACCCATTTCTATATGCTCTGGCCTGCGTTGGGGTTAGATTGCTATCCATTACTGGAATAGCGTCTTTGTGAGGCTCTTTAATTTGTGAAACGATATCTTCAAGCATTGGTGTTCCCTCTATGAATTTCTTATAGAGAGTAAGCTCGATGTTCGAGCCGACAAATTGAGCCGGTACTCCGGTTAAATGGGAATAAGAGAAGTCAGTCATTTTTAGTACGGCACGTTTCACGTCAAGAATCTAGGCACATCAACGGCCAATTCTGACGCAAGGCTTGAATGCTTTAACTCCCTTACCGTTTTTCGCAACTTGTCTCGCTCGGATTTTAGCTCTGCAATAACAGTGCTCTGCTCTCTAATTGATTCATTGAGTGCGGCGATAGTCGATAACTGCTCCTGATAAGCATTGCGAGTAATGAAAGAAATAAGAATTGAGCTTTCGGCATGATAATCAAGTGAGTGACGATACTGAGAAAACTTCTTCTCGTTAAACCCGAAGCTATGTTGGTCTACCGCGCCTCTCAGCACATCGAATTTTGAGTCTCTCTTGCATACCACGAGACCCCATTGGTTGTTAATGTCAGCGAGCATGTCACTGCTAAACGAGCTTTCATGGATTAACAAATAGCGATATTCCCCGTATGTAATTTCATCTAAACGAGGCTTTAAATCTGATGGGGAAAGGTCATATCCTACGACCAGAGCCACGCTGCAATCAAATGAGCCGGTACCATGCCGAAAGGCTAGGAAGTCGGGCAAGGCGTTGGTGATTTCACCGGAATGACAGTTGATGATTTCTGACTTACTTAATATAAACTGGCAGCCATGCCCATTGGTAGATGAGTCAGTAGCAAGCCAATTTTTGCCTGCGTGTGCGAGACGTGCTTTTGAATAGACCATAAATTGAACTCCAGTTACCCACTTTCACAACATAAAAGCGAAAACCTTAACTGGAATATCTGGCCCTAATGCAATCGGATCAAGCTTCGTTGTTTATACCAATCACGGAACTTGCTTTTAAACATCTCTCTTGTTTTGTTGAAGTCTTCAGTGATGAAGGCAATACGTCGGATTATGAACTCTACGACATATCTGTGCTCTACCTTAAATTCCTGAGATAAGACCTCAATTTGCTCTGACTTTAAATGCGGCAGGACAAGCAGTTTTTCGAGCCGCAATGTGATGTACGCTCCAACATCTAGTTCTGAGATTTCAGTCGCTATACTAATTTTTTTGCAGATGATCTGAATCTCCATATTGGACATATAAGGACTGATCATCCAACTTTTTCCGCTAACTTCATAAATCATAAAGTACTTATTCATAATGATGTTTTCGGCTGCGTGCTCAATATCTTTGAGTGTATTAGGCATATGACGGCTTGTTGATGGACTCTGGTAAAAAGCATTTTTTGTCATTGGCTTATTGTTCCGCCCATCTCGGTACTTCGCTCCTGCTTCCTCTACCAGTTCTTTGCCGAAAATTTGAAAGCTCACAAAGTCTCGGCTTCGCTGCGTATCACGATATCCATTCATATTGTGAATTTCGAAGCGCATCGTTACACCGAACACATCCAATTCGATGACCCGATGATTGGGGTTCTCATCGACAACTTCGTTACTTAACAAAATATTGTTATAAAGGTTTTTGCATGAACCTTTGGGAGCAATAATTTGCCTGAGTGCTTTCACCATCTCATGAGAGAGTTTGAAGGCTTCCTGGTCGTCACTGAGTTGCGTCCAATAGCACTTCACCGTATCGAAGAGATTTCCTTCACCAAAACCATCATCGTTGATCAGTTGATGCTTATTAGAAAAGTAGTCTTGCCTGACTTTTTCATAGAATCGACGGATCATTAATGGCAATTTGGCCAGGTCTTGATGAGCGATGCCGTAAGCGGAGATTGAGTGCAATCGATGATAAAAACTGGCATGCCAGGTCAAAACGCACAACTTGAATACTTTACTGTAATCATGGTCAATTCTGTCTTCTAGCTTGCATGCGCCATCAAGTGGCTTTTTCGGTTTGGGTTTATTCGCATGGATGATGTGGAATTTATCAATTAACCTCAACTGGCTTTCCGCGTAGATCTTACTGTCATCATAAGATCGTTCGATATGGGAATAACTTTTAGTAGTATGGTAAGCCCGGATTATTGAATGGTTAATCGCTTTTAGCACGCTAGGGCCGCGAGATAGCCCTTGTCGATCGGCAATATCCTCAACCCAAATCGGGATAAGCACTTTGCTCAAATCTGTGTATTCATCGATTTCACCTTTTTGGCGCTTAAAGTCGAGGTAGTCAATCGTGATATCTTGGATGCGGCGCAATACATCTTCATCTTCTTCGTTGAAAACACCGTAGTACGAGGTCGCTCGCGCCCATTGTCGTTCCCCATCCTGATAGAAACTACCTTCTCTGCGTTCAGTGATGATATTGGCAGGACTCAAGGTACAGTTGGAAGCCTTAAGCTCAAAATCCGTTCCGTAAATCGACTCAAGGGTAATTGGATTGGGGTGCTTGGGGGCATTCTTTGTGTGATCAACACCGTTGTACTCAAGTGTGTCATTGAGAAAGTTCTGAGCTTCTCGACCGCAGATAGGGTTATCAGACACCGCGGTAACTTCAGTAGAATCTGAATAGTTCAAGAACTCATAGCACTTTAGCCGTTGATCAGAAACTTCAAACCAATTATTGGCAGCGGTTACTTTTACGAACTTAGGTTGTTTGCTTAACGACCTCAAGTAACGATAAATGGAAGTGCGCCCCTTTTCGTATGTATTGGCAAAGTCATCGATCTCAAAATACTCTCGCCCACTGTCGCCCCTTAAATTTTCACTAAAGGATTTAATGGCTTTCAAGAACCCAAGTAGTCCAACTTGCCCTTCAGAGCTGTTGATCATGGAGTCTAGAGAAGTTTCAGCCCCCACGGGAATTCTGATCACTGCTGAATTAACGAAATTATTGTGGCTCATAACTTGAACCTTGAGCTAATCATTACAAGCGCAGGTGTGGGCAAATCACTTCCTTGAGAGTTTACAGTGTCCATTTGCATGTTCTCAAAATCGATGGATTGCGCGGCTAGACATCCCAACCATGCAATCGAAATTGGCTAAATAATATTCAGGCGATCAATTTATGGCATCAGGATAGCTATTTGCAAGCCCCTGCAATTGGGCGTTTTCATTCACAGTTTCGGCGAAAATATGAATGAATTTTTTACATATCCCAATCAAGAAAGATCCATTTTTATTATTTATTGATCTTTTGATCTTTAACTTGGTGATACTGGTTAGATCTGATCTATTGATCGGGGCGATGCGCAAAAAAAATGATTCTCACAAGTTATTGATATATGGGATTAAATATAAATCTACTCTGCTCGGCTTACGGAACAATGGATCAAGGAAAGCTCGGAAGCATGATCAAGAAAGGGAGTTAATCCCATGTAGAAAAGTAGCTAATCCCATATTTAAAGCCGCATAGAAAGCAAGGTGATACACACAGCATATTTACAGCATAGAAACAGCTTATTTACAGCATAGAAACAGCTTATTAACAGGTTGTGACAGTCTATATATTTCGACCGATTTGATGGTTCAATAGCGAAAACTAACGAATTTACGTTATATATTTGTGAGTGAAATCTCTAAATGTTTGAATAATTACATTGATTTTCATTTTATCAACAAAATTATCAAAAGAATATGAGCCATAACCGTCAGCAAACATGATGAATGGCTTATCTGTCTTTCCGATTTCGTATCGCTTTGACAAATTTAGGCTTGTTTAGGAGTGAGTCTTTTAATATTTGCATTTCTTTGTCGTTCCGTAGGACACCGTAGTTGTTTCTACGTTTTTGCATTGCTTTAGCTTTTCTTCACCACACTCTATTGTTCGTAGGGGTGTTCAATGTCAGTGCTAATCCCATATTTAATGTCATGGTCACTGGATAGTAGGAGAATGATCGTGAGTTAGTGACGAAGTGTTAATCCCATATTTAAAGTCCTTGTTGGTGTTAACTGCATCAAGCCAATGCTCTGTAGATCATTTCTTTCAATGGCGAGATGCTAATCCCATACTAAAACCGATTTAGTCTCTTAAAAATTGCATTACTTTTTCACGTTCAAACTTGTCCACAATTACAGTGGGTAAGTCGGTGCATAAAAAAGCAGCGATCTAGTCGCTGCTTTCTTTATTAGTTGGAATTTGATTTAAAAAACAGTGACTTTTTCTCGACTCTGTAGGGCGGCTTCACCACTTGTTCTACGACTTTTTCGACCGCCACATAACGCTTTGTTAGCTACTAGGTATTTAGTCTTGCCGTTGAAATCTGGCAAATAAGTCAGTAAGGACGTTCCGTACTTCTTACTTAAAATTCGTCCGTCAGTAATCAACACTTTACCGCGACACTGGGACGTTCTAATCAGTCTACCGGCATATTGAGTGAGCGTATTACTGGCACATGGCAATGTGTACCCATAAAAGCTGTTCTGCCCTCTTTGCTCCATCTGTTCGCACTTGGCAGCGATGACTGGGTCATTGACAGCCTTAAACGGTAAAGCACCAATGATAACGGTATCCAACAGCTCTGCGGGCAAGTCTAAACCTGTACCGAAACTCGCCAAGCCAACCAATACCGATACTCGCCCATTTCTTACATCGTCTTTATGTTCATCTATGAGTCTCTCGCGAGAATCTTCACCTTGGAATCTAAACGTTATGCCGCTGAACTCATCACGCCAACGCATTTCTTCCTCAAGGTCATTGACTTGCTTATAGGAGTTAAACAGCATAAGCCCTGCTTTTGTGTCAGTCAGCATTTCTGGAAGTGCCTCGACAAGCTTGGCAATGTAATCTTCATCACTTGGGCAACCGAGTGAATCGTACACCTTTAATTCCCCTTGCTTGGTCAGATTGAACGGTGATTTTAAGATCAGTTTTTGAGGCTTCCATATTTCCTTTTTCAAGCCTAACTCACTCATAAAGAAGTCGAGCTTACCAAGCGATGTAAGTGTCCCTGACATAAAGATACATTTGCTGTCAGCGAACTGATCGAAAAATGGACTAAGACGCAACGGTGCAGCTTCATAGCTAACCAGTGAGGAATACTCTTTGCTCTCCAATTTCGTCCAATCTACGGGTTCAAAATCTCGCTTTAATGCTAGTTCGTGAACGCCTATTGCTTGTTCCAGTAGGTAAACGTAATAGGATGCTTTATCCATTACCTCGTTGTGAGAAGCGTTGGAGTTATCCTCACGGAAGCTCTCAAGTAAGTCGTTAAAAAATCCGCAAAGATTCGATAGATCTTCAAAGAGGTTGACGAGTTCTTGTTTCGGCTCTGCATGTTTGTCGAGCCTCAAGGAAACGTTAACAGGGTTGGATTGATAAATGTCACCAGACTGCTCAGACAGTTTAATTGAAAGCGTCTGCTCGAAGTCATAAATCTTGTCGATAATTTCATCCAAGCTGTTGTCCAGACTTTCGAATATCTCTACGAAGTTAGGGTAAAGTTGTAGCGTGTTCTCTTTCCAAGTATCGAACTGTTCTGACTCAAAGCACTTGCAAATACGTGAGAGTTGGAAGCTTCGCTGTAATGAAGCCTTTACTAACTCTGGGAGTTGGTGCGCCTCATCAAAGATGAACACACAATCTTCTATGTTACCAAGGAGTTCATTATCTGATTCTAATAGCGCAAACAACATCGAATAACTTGTTACCAAAAGCTGTGAATCCTGCGCTTCTTTGCGCATCTTGATGTATTGACAGTTACTGGCATAAGGGCAATTGTCTTTTTTGCAAAAATCGCCTCGAAACTTGATTTCCTGCCATAGTGCATCTGAGATCTCAATGTCACCCTTATAGGTGTCTCTGGTCTGATTCCATTCGCCACTTAACGCTTGGTCTTTCAATGTCTTTTGATGGGGGTATTGCTCATCAAATCGGTTAATGCAGCAAAAGCGATCCTTACCAATTAAGCCTGTAGCGGTTAAGTCAGGGAATAACTTCTCGATTAAAGTCGGTATGTCCTTTTTCATGATCTCGTTTATGAGTAGGACGTTAGGTGTGCAGTAGATGATGCGTGGTACTTTGTTAACCAGTAGCGGTAAAAGACTTGCTAATGTCTTTCCCGTCCCTGTTGCCGCCTCCGCAATCAAAGCATTGTGTGTGTCACTTTCGATCAGTGTATCGACACTGTCCATCATTTCCAGTTGCTCTTTACGAGGTTCAAAATCTGCGTTGTAAGCCTTAATGTATTCCAAAAATTTCGATGCCATGCTTTGGACTCCTGTTCAAGTTCGTTAATAAACTAAACCCGCACCCAAAGCCGACAAGTAACTTGCAGCTACAAACCGAAAAATTCGAGCGTATATCCGCAAGTCTTAATATTAAGAAATTATTAAGTTGACCACTGTATATAATGACAGACCAAAATTGTTACAATTCGGGCAAATAAAGGAGTTAGCAATATGGAAACCCATGCTAACAATTCATCAATATACAATCGCTCCATTAAAACGCATGTTATCGTGCTCATTGCTCTCATGTTGTTCTTTGCGGCATTGTTTGTTTTGCATCTGGATTACGACAGAAAATGTAGGCAATACGTCCAACTCACAACGCTAACTTACCTGTTTGATCGGGTTGAAGAGCCTTTAAAAATTGACCTGCAAAACCACTCTCGCCGTTTCCTGCTAGATTACTATTCAGAAGTCCTTTCTAAAATTAGCGTACTGGCGAGCCTTGAGGAAGATAAGTGGAATTGGGCGAGTTACGATATCGACTCGAAGATGATTCAAGTACTCGAAAAGAATTACCTCTCGTTTGAGCACTATTCCGTTGATGACCTGCGTTACCTATGGAATCAAGACCGAATTACTCTTGAAATGCCTGTGGTTGACTATGAATCCCTCAAGTTGATGATCGCCAAGATTACAACCACATTCGAATCTCGATTTTCACCTAGACAGTCATACGACATTAAGTTTGATATAGAGGCATTTGAGCCTTCTACCCTATCCTCGGTTTTTTTGATTTCCGCTTCATACGGTTCTCAACACCATTCCGAAGCGGTTGCTATCCCGATACGAATGCACCGCTTTACCATTGATGAACTCAACAACCTGCGCATGCATATTGATGGACTCTACAATTCAATTTACATTGTCGACGATATTGCCAAATCATTCGATCATAACTTCCCAAGCCTAAAATCCCTGCCGGATTCATATCAGGGTGTGCCGCCTAAAGTGGCTCATGATCTTGCCGAAAAACAGCTTTATAAAGCCTATGTTCGATGGTCGCCACCAGCTGAAGTTACGGTATTAATTATGTGTTTACTCTGTACGGCTACCTACATGCTGCTGCGAATCCCTCTTGTCGATATCAGCTCTATAAAGCCAGCGCCCTCGTGTTTTTTAAAAGCCTTTCTTATTGGAATGCTTCCATTTGGGATAACGGCCTCAGTGTCCCTTTATGCATACATGACCTTCAGCACCTTCGTTTCCTACGGGGAATGGTTTTTTATTCTGATCGCCACAACGATAGGACTTCAAGGCGTCATCTTTGCTCATAGGTTTGGCGTCTATATGTGTAGCCAATCTGTCTCTGAGGAAACCAGTACAGAGCCTGCCTGATCTAAGACGCTGCGGTAGTCTTCCTGCTGTGACTGCCGTGGTGTTTATTCGCTAACGTTTGGCTGACATACCTCTTCAAAGTGCTCCAAATCTAACTCATTTCTTCTGTACCACAACTCAATTGCTTTCAGCTGATTCGTTGTGGCTTCGATCGCACAGTGCCGCCCCGTCACAAACCAAGTCATGTTGCTTAACTTGATCCATCCTCTCTTTTCCATCTGCGCTTCTGATTGAAAACCAATCTCTATCATTAGGGCTTGATGGCATTGGTACCTACAAGCATGAAGTATCCCGTCAGGACAGAGAAAGCCATTCATTGCGATCAATCGATTGTCTATGACGTCCATGCCAAGGGGTAGCGCATTATCAAATAGTCGCATGGCTTTTGAGGGCTCTAGAATGATGGGCATCTTTACCGGCTTAACTTGATGACCACTTAAACTTTTATACATTCGACTGAACAGTTCACTACACGATACTTCTTTATCCATACCACCTCCTTACATATTTGGTCCCTCTATTAGCGAAATACTTTTCGCTAATAGAGGTATTGAGTCACAAGGAGAATACTCAAGATGGACACTGAATCTTTGATTCAAAAGCTAAAAGACGATCAAGAGAACTTTAGAAAGCTCAGCTTCATTAGCAAGGGGAAATACTGCATCCACAGTAGCGGATTTGTTGTTTCTCTCAATCAGAACGTTCCCAGAATTATCGACCCTGTATTTTCAATGCCGGAGGGCCTGAGTCTTGTGCTTTATTGCCCAGAACCCATCCGTTTTGCAGTAGCTAACCTTGTCGCCCACTGCTTTGGTCTTACCAAAACAATTCGGGAACGTGTTTACTTCAAAGATGGTGATATGAAGAACGTCAAATTAGAAAACCTCAAGACTGCGAGTGGATCAGATAATTCAGAGCAAGCGTTACTGCAGAACGACTTGAAGCTTGAAATTGACCAAATCCTAGAGCGCCATGACTCTGGACTAAAAAAGCTCGTCATAACTCAAGAGTTCATAGCGCACCTTTCAAAACTGCTAGATCTGATCAAACACAAGATAGACCGCAAACAAATCGAAATAGCCGATGTTCAGCTAATAGGGCTAGAGAATTGGTTTAAAGAATACTGGCTCGACTCGCAAGAACTTCCGTTTACGTGCTTAAAGAAAGAGTTAGACGAAAAAATCGATGCGATACCTGTGTTGTCTGCACGCGACATCATCAAGCCATCTATCTATCAATACTTTCACTTATAGGAAGGCGCAGCCATGAAAGCTTTAACATACCGGCTCGTTCAATCGTTAGTTTTATTGGCCATATCATTCACGGCCTTAGCTGTTGATGGGGCAACTTCAGAAATCACCAAACAGATGGTTTATAGAGAACTGGCAAAATTAAATGAAGGTGAAGCCAATTTCTATATCTTAGGCCAGGCATATCAGTATGGATCGTATGTCCCGAAGAACACCAAGTTGGCAATACGCTATTACCAACAAATGCCTCAGCACCAGCCATCTCTAAGCAGCCTTCTTCACTTATACAGCCAGGTCGAGACGTTTGATAATCAACAAGCTCTTGAGACCATTCGCGTACTTGAAGAGATGGGTGAAGAAGACCTTGTCAGTATCAAGCTCTATCATGAAATAATCAGTGGAAAGAGCTTATCTAACGAATACATCAGACAGGCCATATACGGGCGACCTAAAACTGACGCTTACGTACATTTAGCGTTGGCTCATTGGTTCTACGACCAGGGGCAGATTAAAAAAGCATACCAATACATAGTGACGGCCAACGGGTTAGGCCATCACTCTACGCTCAATTCGTCTGAATTATTGGCAACAATGTGGTCACCTAAATTGCTTGGACTAACGGTGTCCACTACGACTCTGACCGAGTTATTAGACGCTTTAGACCGCTCAGAAGATTTTTATCGCAACTCTACAGACACAACCCAGCTCATCCCCTACTTATCCACGTCAAATGAAATTTACGAAGGGATAATCATTGAACCTAGCTCTAGCAAGGAAGAAGTAAAGGGTATTCAATTTATCTTCTCTGGGCCACCTGCATTCAACAAAGCCTACACCTCATTGTTGAGTAAGCATGGCGCGCCCAAATGGGTAGTAAAACAGAATGTCGACTACCTTGTGTGGTACGGTTCAGGCTACCAAGTATCCTTAACCGCCCCTCTGACTGGCATTCCTTGTTCGCATCTTGAAAACTGGCGTCAGCTGCCTCGCCATCAACGTATTCATGCTAACCAAGGGCGTTGTCTTTCCCTGCCCGGCACTAAAAGCCCTACTCAATTCATTCAGTACAATTTCCCGACCAACACATCAATTAACACTGGAGATACTCATGTTGAATTTTAAGCCACTTGTACTTCTAGTTTTAGGAACCTTGCTGTCCACTAGTTGCCTTGCTGAAACAGTACTACTCACCGGCATAATTCGGTTTGCCGAAAAGATTAATTACAACGACAAAGCTCAAA
Source organism: Vibrio penaeicida (assembly GCF_019977755.1). Classification (NCBI taxonomy): domain Bacteria; kingdom Pseudomonadati; phylum Pseudomonadota; class Gammaproteobacteria; order Vibrionales; family Vibrionaceae; genus Vibrio; species Vibrio penaeicida. Next base: position 271,610 of record NZ_AP025146.1, read on the forward strand.
TGCGTTATGTGGTGGAAGTCGATGAAACAGCACACAATAGCTGGGTACGCAAATATGCCGATGTCCGAGTAGAAATGAACGACTTCGCCAATCCCTTGTTATTTCAGAAAGATGACTACCTCATTGTATCCGGTCAGCCTGATGCAACTGACGGTGATATTCTCTATTCTTCGCTCGTCCATAAAACCAACGCCATTGAAATGTCGAACGATGAATTGCTACCGATTTGGATGGCCTATTACCGTGAGCGCCTAGAGGTGGATTTACAACGGGCATTAGATCAGTTTGAGTCCACAACAATTGAGATGATATACCCAACTCAATTTACGTTTCGTCTAAGTAAAGATCACGATGCTTACACTTTTGTGGAGTACAACCGGCTTAAAGATCACCCTCTAATGCCACTGATTGAATTTCAAATGAAACGCACTATGGCAGGTATGGATACGCTGATTCCTGAAATATTTTTCGATTTTTTTAAAATTTCTATAAAAGATATGAAAGTAACGGTAGAGAGAGATAAACGAACTATTTCTTAGTTAATCAGCAAGTTAGAGTAAACCCAAGTACGTTTAATGATTTTCAGGCAGAATGACAGATTTTCGACACAATTAGGGGGTTTTCAAGGCACATTTTTCGTTCTAAGTTAATATGCACATTCACTTTTGAGGCGAAAGAATATGCTTAAACCGGCAGAGATTTTATTGAAAGAGATCGAAGAGAACGCTCGGATTGAACTGGCGAGCGATTATCTCGATGCTCTCAGCAGTTTTCATGACAACGAGTATATTTTAGAAACATTGCCAGAATTGAAATGTGTGGCCGGTGACATCATTAGCGAGCTGATTGATAAGACCGCGCCGCTTCCAATCGTAGATATTGTGGCTTTGCACTACTACCAAACATTGAACAATGCGCAGGAGTCATGTGAACGCATTTACCGTGATTTGGCCATCGAACATTACCGAAGCGGTAAGCTATATGCGTACAATAAGGTTATTGAATATGTCGATCCATATTACAAAGAGTTGCCAGATAGACTCACAGACAAGCATTACAAATTAGCGATTGAGTGGCTCCATGTTCAACCCGAACAGGTGATTTTTGATCATATGGAAGAGACTTTCAAAATGGTATTTGAGCACATGCCAACCACTCTGTTTAAGGATTTGTGGATACATGACGCTCTCTTGTTCGACAACCCGAAAGACGAATTGTTATTGCCGATATATGCCAATAAGTTATACGAAGAAGTGTTGTCTCATTTTGGCTTGAACTTGCAAGAAGACAATCAACGCGTGGTCATTGCTTGCATACAAGATCAGCATGTCGTTGACAACGCGCGACTAACAGTTCAACAACGCATGCAAGAATAATACAGTAGCCATGTCCAGTGGGCATGGCTATTTCCGTTTCACTTAACTCTACCCTCTTCTCTCGCTCCATTTACATACTGCTTGTAGTTGAAGTAGCGTCTAACGAAATAGCTTCTTACGATCGATACTCCGGTAAAAACTGCCGTAGTGAGCGCATTATCTACCAAAGTCAATTCGTGACCGATTAACGGAAACCACAGAAGCTGCACACCAAATGACAGCGCCAGTCCTACTCCTATGTTAGTTAATGCTTCAATCAGGGATTGCGTTCGAGATTGGCTCATGTTCTTCGCTCCTTTTCTTATAGTAAAAAGCGAAAACTTTTGCTGACAACCTCCATGTCGGAAGAAATATAGTTTGTCGATTCCAATAAAGATTGATCGTTTTTTTGGCAGTATCTAGCAGACGGGGAAGGTAAGCTACAACACTTTTGCCCCTTTATCAGCTAGAGCAAAGACTCCAACCAACTTTAGTCTGCAATATCTGTCAGCCCCCTAACTGCATAGCCATTCAATTTTCGGAATCTACACTTACTAAGGCCACTTCAAAAGTTAGACTGGAGGTCAATTATGTGGACAAAGAAAGGTCACCTAACTGGGTAGAAAAAGCCGTTCAAGCTTGAAGACATATGGCGAATTCGCACCAGACTGGAAATCGAAGGCAATATCATGGAACTCGCCTTGCTGAATCTCGCCATAGATTGCAAGTTACGATCATGTGATTTGCTTAGAATGAAAGTGAGAGGCATATCTTCTGGTGGTGTCATTCAAGATCGTGTGCTCTACAGCCAAAGTAAAACGGGGCGAGAAGTGCAGTTTGAGATCACTTCCCGTACGGCACAATGCGCCGAACGAAATTATGCACGGACAAAGAACATCCGTGCGGTTCAATTATTGCTCGGACACGTAAAACTCGACAATACCATTCGCTATCTTGGTGTTGAAATAGAAGATGCATTAAATATCTCTGAGAATACCGACTCTTGAACTAGGTCAGTATTTGCTATTGGCAATAGCTGAATTAGAAATTCTTTACTTAAAGTTATTTATTTACAGTGATTTATTTGTTTTTAGGCGTGTGCCAATGCCGTTTTTCTTCATTCTGTCATGCCGTATTTCTTTCTGTCATTATAAGGTTGCGTTATACTACCGACACGTATGAAAGCTAGGAGGTTCAAATGACAGCTGTTGAACGCGTTTATCAAAAGATAAAGCGCTCAAGACGTTATGTTTTTGAGCGCAAAGACTTTGATGGTTTTGCTAGCTACGACCAAATCGGTCGAGCGTTAAGGCAGTTAGTTAAGCAAGGTGAGTTAATCAAGCTTGGCTACGGTCTATACACAAAAGCAAGAATGAATAGTCTAACCGGCAGACCCATGCCCACAAACCCTGGCGGAAGCGATGCCCTGATGCGTGAAATTTTAAAGATGAAAGGCGTCGATTTTGAAATGGACAGTCTATCTTTGCAAAGCTTATCAGGAGAAAGTACCCAAATCCCATCCTCCGTTCAATACTCATGGAACCCCAAACAGTTTAATCGCAAATTGGTTGTCGGTAACCGAGTATTAAACTCGCCGAGTTAGTATGGAAAAATTAAAACAACAATTTCTTGAGGTTTCCGATGCACTTGAGCTCGGAAACCCCGCCATTATTGAAAAAGATTACTGGGTCGTCGCCTTACTTAGCGAATTAGCGAAGGTATCGCCTGTGTATCATCAAATGGTTTTTTCTGGGGGGACTGCGCTAGCCAAGTCAAACGTTAAAATCCTGAGAATGTCAGAAGATGTAGATATAAAGCTCATTCCCCATCAAGAATTTGGTGAGCTGAGTCGCGGCCAAAAGAAAGCCGCCCGTAAGACATGCATTCACGAGATTGAAATGGCGATCACTCAAACAGAGCGATTTACCGTTGAGTCGCGTCTCGTTCGTGATGAATATCGCTATGTCGAGTTTGAACTCAGATACCCGCAGCAGTTTAGCCAAGCGCCATGTCTTCGCCCCATAATTAAACTTGAGTTAATAGAGACGATCCCTCTACTGGATGTAGAACCACGGCCGATCCAATCATTGGTAGCGGAACTGTATCGACAACCACAAGAAGTAAAAGCGTTTGATTGCGTCTCTATCCACGCGACCTTAGTTGAGAAAGTGATATCAATGTTGCGCCGTACAATGTCAGTCAAGCGCAGTGCTGAGCGTAAGGATGATGTCACGCTTGTTCGCCATATTTATGATGTTTACTGTATTTTAAAGACCGAAGGCCAGAAAGAAAGCTTCGATCTGAAAGCACTTACACCCTTATTTAAAACGGTGTTGGAAGAAGATGTTAAGCGTTTTGGTAATCAGCATGCAGAATTCGTCTCCAATCCAAAACAAGAGCTACAACTTGGCCTCAAAGAGCTTGAGGAAAATGCAATATTCCGCCAACGCTTTCAGGAATTTGTCACGCCAATGGTGTTTAACACCGAAGCCCATGATTTTGATACCTGCTTTGCCTCATTTAAACGCATTGCAGCATCGCTAATTGAAAAAATTTAACGCTATTCGAGATAACTTAATGCCAAACTCTACTATCAACCAAGATCCTCTCTACCAAGAACAAGTCAACAAAGCCGTTTGGGCTGCCTGTGACACATTCCGAGGCACCGTTGATCCGTCCATTTACAAAGACTTCATCCTAACCATGCTGTTCTTGAAGTACATCTCTGACGTACACCAAGATAAATTTGATGAGCTTTCCAAGCAGTTTGATGGCAATGAGCAGATGATCACTGCGATGATGTCGAAACAGTCTTTCAAAATCCCGACTGGTTCAACATTCTGGGACTTATATGAAGCTCGCCATGAAGCGGGTAACGGCTCTCGTATCGATCAAGCCCTACACGCGATTGAAGAAGCCAATGGCACTAAGCTAAAGAACGTCTTCCAAGACATCAGCTTTAACACCGACAAGCTGGGCGATGAAAAACAGAAGAACGATATCTTGCGCCACCTACTGGAAGACTTTGGTAAAGACACGCTAAACCTGCGCCCAAGCCGCGTGGGTTCACTGGATGTGATTGGTAACGCTTACGAATACCTCATCAAACATTTCGCTGCGGGCAGCGGAAAATCTGCGGGTGAGTTCTACACTCCACCAGAAGTATCTGATCTCCTCTCCATTATCCTAGAGCCACAGCCAGGCGATAGCATCTGTGACCCGTGTACAGGCTCAGGCTCACTACTAATGAAATGTGGTAAGCAAGTACAAAAAAACTTTGCAGGCTCTAAACAGTATGCTCTGTTCGGCCAAGAAGCGATTGGTTCAACGTGGTCACTGGCAAAGATGAACATGTTCCTACACGGTGAAGATAACCACCGCATTGAGTGGGGCGATACGATCCGCAACCCTAAACTACAAGACAAAGACGGTGGTCTGCTGCACTTTGATGTGGTTACGGCGAATCCCCCGTTCAGCCTTGATAAGTGGGGCTTTGAAGATGCCGCTAACGATCACTTTGGTCGCTTCCGCCGCGGTATCCCGCCAAAGACCAAAGGTGACTATGCGTTTATCTCACACATGATTGAGACGCTTAAGCCCGTCTCTCAAGGTAAACAGGGCGGCCGCATGGGTGTGGTAGTGCCTCATGGCGTGCTATTCCGTGCATCAGCAGAGGGGAAAATCCGTAAACAACTGATTGAAGAGAATCTGCTAGATACCGTAATTGGTCTTCCTGAAAAACTGTTCTTCGGTACGGGTATTCCTGCGGCAATTTTGCTGTTCAAAAAGCAGAAAAATGATAACAAGGTGCTGTTTATTGATGCCTCTCGTGAGTTCAAATCAGGCAAGAACCAGAACCAACTGACGCCTGAGAACATTCAGAAGATTGTTGATACTTACAAGGCGCGTGAAACTACTGATAAATACTCTTACCTAGCGACACTAGAAGAGATTGCTGAGAATGACTTTAACCTGAATATTCCTCGCTATGTCGATACCTTTGAAGAAGAGGAAGAGATTGATTTGGTTGCTGTGCGCAGTGAGCGTTTGGAACTGCAAAGTGAACTGGCTGACCTAGAAGCAGAAATGGCGGGTTATCTAGAGGAGTTGGGTTATGGTAACTGATACAAAATATCCGCCAAGCGTTAAAGCAGGTAAGCCAATATTAGGTGAAACTCCCGAAGGTTGGGCAAGAGAATCATTAAAGAAACATTTGACGCTTGAACAACGAAAAGTAAAAGTTCTGGATGAGAAAGAGTACGACCTCGTGACTGTAAAACGCTCGCGAGGTGGTGTTGTTCGTCGAGAGCACCTTTACGGGAGGCAAATTTCAGTAAAAAGCCAATTTTCCTTGAAGCAAGGGGATTTTTTAATCTCAAAGCGACAAATTGTTCATGGTGCATGTGGGATCGTGCCTGCACACTTAGATGGTTCTATTGTTTCCAATGAATACTCAATTTTCACGGCTAAAGATAGTTTTGATCTGACCTACCTACGTTATTTATCAGAAACTCTTTATTTCCAACAAACATGTTTCCACTCAAGTATCGGTGTTCATATTGAAAAAATGATTTTCAAATTGGATAACTGGTTTAAGTGGGACTTCAACCTTCCACCACTCCCAGAACAACGCAAAATCGCCCAAATCCTTTCTACATGGGATCGCGGTATTGCAACCACTGAAAAGCTGATTGAAACCAGCAAGCAGCAGAAGAAAGCCCTGATGCAGCAACTTTTGACGGGTAAGAAGCGTTTGGTGAATCCTGAAACGGGTAAGGTGTTTGAGAGGGGATGGGAGCATGGCTTTCTTGGAGACCTTTGTACTTTCAAAGGTGGCTCAGCCTTTAAAGAAGTTTATCAAGGGCAACTTAGTGGTGATTATCCATTTATCAAGGTAAGTGATATGAATTTGCCTCAAAATGGTAAATTTATTTTACAAGCTAACAATTGGATAACAGATGAAGTGGCAAAAACAATAAAAGCCAAAGCTTTTAATGCTGGTTCAGTTGTCTTCGCCAAAGTAGGCGCTGCTTTGTTATTAAATCGACGGAGAATATTGGTACAACCAACAATTGTTGATAACAATATGATGGCTGCAACACCCAAGAATATTTGTTCAACAGAGTTTTTATACCAATTAATGTTAATGATTGACTTTGCTAAGTTTGTTCAAGACGGTGCTGTTCCATCCATCAATCAATCGGATCTGAGTCGTTTCAAAATTTCTTATCCGCATTTTGAAGAGCAACAAAAAATCGCCTCTGTCCTTACTGCTGCCGATAAAGAAATCGAAATACTGGAAGCCAAGCTTACTCACTTTAAACAAGAGAAAAAGGCATTGATGCAGCAGTTGTTGACGGGTAAGCGCCGCGTTTCCCTGTCATCTTAGTGCCTGTCGCCCTTATGTGAAAAAGACGGGCTGCGCTTTTCTACCCCAATCAAATAGGATAACTATGTTCATGGGGCTAGAAAAGCTAGCCGCCTAGCGACAAGCCCTAAGCTATATGGGAAATATAATAAAAGTGGATGAAGAAGTTGCAGCGTAAAGCATCTATTAACTCTCGACCAATGAGTGACGCTGTGCGCCACTCATTATTGCCGTTACCAAAATTAGGTATGACACAATGTTAGTGTTTAACTGCACCAAAGCCGCTGCGGACTTTTTCACTGTAAAGCGCAATGGCAAAAAAATCTCTCCATTGGAAGCGCCGCCGACGGACACTGTCAGTGGTTCTGAAGCTGTGAATGTGTCGAATCCCCCGACACCACCGATGAGTGCTTGGCTGGTTCATGCGGTCAACGTTCAACGCAAGAAAGTACTCATCGCCATGCACGTTGAAACTCGCTATTCCATGGTGTTTGTTGGCATTCAAAAAGGGGATTGGCTCGAATTTACTAACCAACTACTGGAACGGCTGTTTAACAACATGCAGTTCTTTGGTGAAGAGTTTGAAATGTGCGATGAAGAGAGCTTTGAAGAGATGTTCAATGAGTTCATCAAACTTCATCCTAAGCCTTACTTTTGTCAACGCGGTGATCGCAGCGTGCAAAGCCACATTAATGATGTCGCTTGGCAGTTTGAAGAGCGAGCTTATCAAATTGGTTCTCTACCTGAAGGACATGAACAGTCAGCCAGCTTTGATGAGTGGATAAACAGTTTGATTCGCTCGACCAAACAAAAGAAAGACTACTTTCACCCTGACGAAGAGATGTTCCTTGACTGGATGCAGACCTACAGCGAATTGGGCGACAATGAGGACAAACTGGTCCGCCAGTTATTTGGTTCTCTACGCCGACAAATGATGCACGCCGAAATGGTTAAGCGTGGCATTCCAGATGACAGCTATCTGGACGAGATGAATGCGGAACTCAACCAAGCAATCGACGAGTTTTACCAAGAGATTGCCCCTGACACGCAGAGCGAAGACATTCCCGATAACGTCATCGACTTCAATCAGGCTAAAAAACGTAAACTACATTAAAAAATATAGATAATTAAAACAAAACGAATCGATAATAAGGGCAACAATGTCAGGCAACTTACCTAATTTCCGTGAAGAGCAAAGTGCTAAAATCCCAGCGTTAACCATGCTCACTAACCTTGGCTATCAATTCATTCCACCGAGCGAGTGTGTGGTGAAACGTGGCAATCTCTCAACGGTCATTTTGCCTGACGTGCTGCGTGATGTGCTCAAACACAAAACCTATTCGTTTATGGGTAAAGATCGCCAGCTATCAGAGGCAGCGATGGATAAAATCATCCATGAGCTTGCCAACCCTGCCATGAACGAAGGGCTGAAAGCGGCTAACGAAAAGCTGTATAACGCTCTGACCTATGGCATTGGCGTAACCGAGTTTGTTAATGGTAAGAAAGCCAGCCCAACGATCAATATCATTGATTGGGAAACGCCTGAGAACAACCAGTTCCACTTTACTGAAGAGCTAGAAGTGGAAAATGCTCATGGAACGGGTCATCGCATTCCCGACATTGTCTGCTTTGTGAACGGTCTGCCTTGGGTGGTGATTGAAGCCAAGCGTCCTGACTCTTCTCATGAAGGCAAACCTACGGTTTCCGAGGGTATTTCACAAAACATCCGCAACCAAAAAGTCGATGAAATCCCACATCTATTTGCTTACAGCCAATTACTCATGTCGGTGAACGGAAATGAAGGTTTATACGGCACCTGCGGCACACCGAGTAAGTTTTGGGCGAAATGGAAAGAAGAACAGATCACCGATGCCACCTTTGCACGCCTGAAAAATACACCATTGACACCAGAGCAGCTCGATAAACTGTTTGCGCACCGCCCAGCCAAAGTACGTGATGAGTACTTATCGCTGATTGCTGGCGGTGATTTAATGGTGACAGACCAAGACCGCTTGTTGGTGTCGTTGCTTCGACATGACCGCCTTCTGGAAATGACCCAACTCTTCACCTTGTTCGATAAAAAAGCGGGCAAAATCGTAGCGCGTTATCAGCAAGTTTTCGGAATTAAAGCCCTGATTGAACGTGTAACCTCCTTTGACGAGAAAGGCGCACGTAACGGCGGCGTTATTTGGCACACCACGGGCTCAGGTAAGTCCTTTACCATGGTGTTCTTGTCCAAGGCCCTGATATGGATTAAGGAGCTCGCCAAGTGCCGTGTTGTTGTCGTCACTGACCGTGTTGATTTGGAAGATCAGCTTGCACGTACTTTTGCCTCTGGCGGTGCACTGTCTGAAAAAGATCGTAAAACGGCCATGGCTACAACAGGCCGCCGCTTAGCGGAGCAAATCGGCAAAGGCAACGAGCGCATCATCTTCTCTATCATCAACAAGTTTGGCACCGCGATTGAACTGCCAGAGTGTTATAACGACAGCCCAGATATGATTGTGCTGGTTGATGAAGGCCACCGCAGCCAAAACGGTGAAAACAACATTCGTATGCAGCAAGCCCTACCAAAAGCCGCTTACATTGGCTTTACGGGGACACCGCTACTGCAAGACGATAAGACCGAAAACAAGTTCGGTAAAATCATCCACTCGTACACCATGCAACAAGCAGTGGAAGACAAAACGGTAACTCCTTTGCTGTATGAAGAACGTGTACCCGAGTTAAGCACCAACGACAAAGCGCTCGATGCTTGGTTTGACCGCATCACTGATAAGCTGACCGAAAAACAGCGTACCGATTTGAAGAAGAAGTTCGCTCAGAAAGGCCAAATCTATCAAACAGAAGGTCGTATTGAGCTTATCGCTCATGATATTTCTGACCATTTCCAAAACTTCAAACGTCAAGGTTTAAAGGGCCAGCTTGCTTGTGACTCAAAAGCGTCTGCCATCCAATACAAGAAGCTTCTTGACCAAATTGGCAAGGTGACTTCGGTTGTCGCTATGTCACCGCCAGACACCCGTGAAGGGCACGATACGGTCGATGGTGAAAGCAAAGACATGGTGCAAAATTGGTGGAAGGATAATGTCGGCAACGAAGATGAAAAAGCCTACACCAAACGCATCATTGAAGAGTTCGCCAAAGACGATGGCCCAGATTTGATGATCGTGGTGGATAAACTTCTAACTGGCTTTGATGAACCAAAGAACACCGTGCTGTACATCGATAAGCCGCTGAAACAACATAACCTTATCCAAGCCATCGCTCGTGTGAACCGTCTGCATCAGAAGAAAGAGTTTGGTTACCTCATCGATTACCGTGGCATCTTAAAAGAGCTCGATGCCACCATTGCGGACTACCAAGACTTGGCCGAGCGTACCCAAGGTGGTTTTGATATCGATGACCTTAAAGGCTTGTACAGCCGCATGGACACCGAATATAAGAAGCTGCCAGGTCTTTATAGTGAACTGTGGGCAATTTTCGCTGAAGTGCCAAATAAACAAGATGGCCCTGCTCTGCGTCAGGTTCTTGCACCAAAGATTGACACTATCGATGGTCAGCTCACTGATACCAATCAGAAGAAGCGTGAAGACTTCTACGCGACGTTAACGGCTTTCTCCAACTGCCTAAAAGTGGCTCTGCAATCCGCCACCTACTTCGAAGATAAAAGCTTCGACGATAAACGCGAACTCTACAAAAAAACACTTAAGTCTATGGCTGAACTGCGCAAGCAGGTACGTGAAGATGCCGAAGAAACCATTGATTACGATGAGTATGCTGAGAGTATTCGCACCATGTTAGACAAGCACATCGGTGGCGTTGAGATCCAAGAGTCTAAAGGCGCGTATCTGGTCGGCAGTATGGGTAAAGATGTTAAGCCAGAGCAACTGAGTGATGATGAGGCGCGTAACAAAAAGGATGCGATTACAGGTCGTGTGACTAAGATGATTGAGCAAGACCTTGCTGATGACCCATACGCCCAAGAATACTTCTCAAAGCTACTTAAGCAAGCGATTCAGCAAGCAAAAGAGATGTTTGATGCGCCTGTTAAGCAATACCTCCTATTTGCTGATTTCGAAGAACAAGTGAAAGAGCGCAAAGTCGAGGGGTTACCAACCGATCGTTTCGCAGAGCTAGATCCAAAAATTAAGCGTCATGTACAAGCTTACTTTGGACTGTTCTTAAAGCATGGTTGTGAAGGTCAAGGTCTTACTGAAGATCAATGCATCAACTATGCAGTAGAGATTGACGAGAAAGTGCGCAAAGCGGTGGCAGAGTTTTCAATCAACCCATCAGAGATTGAAAACCAGATCAATCTAGAGGTGCTTCCGTTACTGTTTGCCGATTTAGGGGTCGATAAAGCGCAAGTCATTGCCGAAGAAGTGGTGCAAATCACTCGCTTAGGTTTAGCAGGTCACCATTAATGGCATCAACAGTCTCTGACGAACGTAACAAAGAGGAATACAGCTTCATCTATGGCGATGAGGCTGTGAGCTATGAGGTGCTGCGTAAGCCTATCAAACAAGGAAAGAAGCGAAGCATTACCATCAAGGTGCAACCCAACTGTGATGTCACGGTTAGTACCCCAGAAGACGCTGAGCTTGAGGACATTCACCAAGCGGTAATGAAGCGTGCCAAGTGGGTTTATGATGCGCTTAAAGAGTTCAGAGGCCACCTAGAATACGTACAACCTAAGCAGTACGTCAGCGGTGAAATGCAGTTCTACCTTGGTCGTCGTTATGTGCTGAAGGTAGTAGAAGATGGGGATGCCTTGCCAACGGTAAAAATGACACGCGGTAAGTTACTTGTCACCCTGACCAGGTTCAACGATGACAAAACTGCCATGGTTAGAGCGCTAGTAAAGAACTGGTACAAGGTTCGCGCTGAGCGGGTGTTCCATGAACGTCTATCGGAGTTACTGCCCCAAGCTAAATGGGTTGACGGCATCCCCAGCTTTCGGGTTCTGCCTATGACAAAACAATGGGGAAGCTGCTCAGCCAAAGGGAACTTAATGCTCAATCCACACCTCATCAAAGCGCCAAAAGAGTGCATTGATTATGTGATTTTACATGAGCTTTGCCACATCGCCGAGCATAACCACAGCGAGCAGTTCTGGCGTTTGCTGACCAGCGTGATGCCGAATTGGAAAGAAGTGAAGGCCCGTTTAGATGGGATGGCTGAGTTGTATTTGAATGAATAAGGACTGCTGAAATGAGATGTCCAACTTGTGAAAAGCATATTGGCTGGGACTGGCTAGAAGACGAATGCATCGAGCCAAACGAAGCCTTTGATTGTCCGCATTGCGATGAAACCCTACGTTATGAAGTAGATGAAGGCACATACCTTGGTGCGCAGCATGTAACGATTGAAGTTGTGGATGATTAGGAGATAATGACCATTATTCAATGGTGAGTATGTATTCGCCTCCAATGGCGATTTATGCGGCGGCTTTCAGTGTAGGCATGCCAGCGTTGGATATTTGCTCTAAGTGATAATTGTCCAAAAATGAGCTTAAAAGCGATCAAACATTATTGTCTCCTGACACTCCAAATGATACCCGACACGGTCAAATGACTTGTCGGTTCAAAAAGTGAAGTTACCTTTTCGTTATTAATGCGAAAGGAGAAAGTATATGCTTCCAACGAAACTTAACGAGCAGAACCTAAAGAACAAAAAGCAGGTGGCAAAGCGAATTTCACAGCTGCTCTCTATTACTGAAAATCGTTTAGAACTACCTGATGGACACTGGACGAAAATCAGTAGCTCGATCGATATAAACAGTGGATTAACGTGGGCAAATTACTTTTCAATTAGTTTTGGTGACGATTTGGGTAAACACCGTTTTTCAGGTGAAATTCGACTTTTTACAAATGGTGAATCCAGCAAGCGAGGTTGTCGAGCAAAGGGAATGCTATTTATGCGTTGGGGAAAGAATGATAACTTCTGTTCAGAAGATCTATTGTTTAATCGTGAAGAGCGATTTGCCTATGAGAAAAGTTTGTCTGCAGTTTTAAGGTCGATGACGGCCCTCACAAACAAAGTGGTAAAAGAGCATGCTGAGAGCCATGGAACTCAAAACACAATAGCGTGAATTAGTATCTGGAAAACATATTGCTCCCTAGAAAAGAGCGATTCCTGAATGAGTTTTTGTACACTCTCTGGTTTTCATCTACATCTATGCACACCAAATCACCACACTGAGTCATAGCCGCAGTGATGTGGCTTTTGACGTGAAAAGGCTTATGCGCAACATCTAGCTGAAATGAGTAAAAGAGTTTATCGCGGACCCGCGTTGTCCTTATTTTTACAACTGTTCCTTCAATACTCTTTCTCATGCATGCAGCCCCTACAAACCAAGAACCCAATAGTTGCAATTCAATCAGTGTCATAAAAGCACCTTATCTAATTTCTGTTAGTTGATTCGAAAAATAGAATGAAAGCAGCATCTTAGAGCTCGCTAAATGCAACGAAATGTTTATGAACAGAGTCTCTATGTTGACGAACTTTCCCTGAATATTGAATTTCCAACGAAATTATGTCGAATTTGTGAGCAATCTAACTAAATACTTCTTGATAAAACAATACTTAGCTTCCCTTTCTATCAAAGTGCCTCTAAAATTACCCCGAGTCGTTAAAATAGCACCAAACGCCAAAAAATACATTTCGGCATAGTTTAAGGGATAGGC